>CATPBY010000428.1 GCA_955652845.1 uncultured Terriglobales bacterium
AATGCAGCAATGTTCGCCGCCGCGCTCGATGCCCCGCAAGCCGCTGAGCCGGCAATCAAAGTTGATCCCATGATGGATGAGAGCCGGCAAGAGGCCAGTCGGCGCGGCCCGAGTTTTTCCGAAATCGACGAACTGCCGCCGATGAAAGAAGTGCGGATTGAAGCCCCATCGCCTGCGCCGGTGATGGACACTGCGCCGCCCGATGCGGCAGAGGCTGCGCGGGCCGCAGTCTTTCGGGGCACGGTGCCCGACAAGCCCAAAGTCGCGCCCCGCGAGGTGGCCCGCAAGGCAGTCACGGAAATAAAAAAGACGCCTCCTCAGCTTTTTCTATACTCGATTGCGGGCGCGGTGAGCATCATTCTGCTGGTCGTGGTCTACCTGGCGTTCCACAACCGTTCTGATAATTCTGACGACGACAGTCCTGCTACGCAGTCTGGCGCTCCGGTTACAGCGCCGGCGCAGCCCACTCCCGCCCAATCTGTAAGTGTTCCGCCAGCAACTACTACACCTGCGGAAGCAGCTGCCACACAAATACAGCCGGCTCACCCGGAGATGGTGGTTGCGGAACCCTCGCAGCCGGTTTCAGTGAAAGCGAAATACAACAATAAAAAGAAGGGAAAGACAGCGGCTCCGGCAGCAGTCGCGATCATCCCCGGTCAGTTGACCGTCAGTTCCACTCCTGCGGGCGCGGTGGTTCAGCTCGATGGTCGCAATGATCCCAGCTGGGTGACGCCCTTTAATCTGGCAGGCATGTCGCCGGGACAACATACGGTGAATGTAAGCAAGCCGGGATACTCCACTGAGGTTCGCACCATTGACGTTGCTTCCAACAGCAAGTCATTTCTTGTGGTTCAGTTGGCTCCCCTGACCGCCACGGTTGCGCTGAGCAGCGAACCCGCAGGCGCTTCCATATTCCTCGATGGGCGCGATTCCGGCCGGGTTACTCCCGCCCAGATTTCTATCGACAAGCCCGGCAGCCATACCCTGCTGGTAAGGAAGCAAGGCTATCTGGAAGAAACCACGACCGTCAACCTGCAAGCCGGCCAGGCTTTCCACTTCGCTCCCACGCTGCGCGCTCTTGGCGCTACCGACGACATTAAAATGGGCGGCAAGTTCAAGAAACTCTTTGGCGGCGGCGACACGTCTGGTATGGGCAGCGTAAGTATCAAGACCCAGCCCAAGGGCGCCCAGGTCGCGATCAACAACCGCATGCTGGATAAGGGTTCGCCGGTGGACTTCTTTCTCAGCCCGGGCACGTATGTGGTGGACATTACACTGTCCGGTTTCAAGAACGTTCACCGCGTGATCACCGTTGAAAAAAGCGGCAAAGTGGTCATCGACGAGACCTTATCACGCGATTAATACCCCGCTGCCTCCTGAGTTCGATCCAATATGATGCGTAGGCGCGAGCGTCCTGGCTCGTGCCTGCCGCTGCCCGAGCGAGGACGCCCACGCCCACACAGTGTTAAACTTTCAGGTTTTCAATGCATAGTCTTGAGCGGACGGAGAAGTCTGCGTGGAAATCGAATGCGTGGGCGTGGTGGGTGCCGGGACGATGGGCAACGGAATCGCCCATGTCTTTGCCCGCTCTGGCCATTCGGTGGTGCTGTGTGACGTCGAGCAGCGCTTCCTGGATCGGGGTATGGAGACGGTCCGCAAGAATCTCGAGCGCGAATTCGTCAAAAATAAAATTACTGCTGAAGAGAAAGCTGCTGCCGTGGAACGCATTCTCCCTACGGTGGACCGGGCAAGACTGGCAAGCTGCAATTTCGTGGTTGAAGCGGCCACCGAGAAGTTTGTTGTAAAAGCAGAGTTATTTCGTGATCTTGACCGCATTTGCCGTCCCGAAGTTATCCTGTCCTCCAACACTTCCTCGATTTCAATCACCAGGCTGGCAGCTCTTACCGGGCGGCCGGACAAGGTTATCGGAATGCATTTCTTCAATCCGGTGCCGGTGATGAAACTGGTGGAAGTGATTCGGGGCCTGGCTACGTCGAATGAAACTTACCAGACGGTGCGGGAACTGGCGCTTCAGCTGGAGAAAACTCCGGTTGAGGTTAACGACGCGCCCGGCTTCGTTTCCAACCGTGTGCTCATGCCGCTGCTGAATGAGGCAATGTTCGCGGTCATGGAAGGGGTGGCCACGGCTGAGGCGGTGGACGAAGTGTTCAAACTGGGTATGGCTCATCCCATGGGTCCCCTGGCCCTGGCGGATTTCATTGGCCTCGATGTCTGTTTAGATATCATGCGCGTTCTGCAGGATGGCTTCGGCGACCCCAAATACCGCCCATGTCCGCTTCTGATAAAAATGGTTGACGCCGGCAGGCTGGGGAAAAAAAGTGGCCGGGGATTTTACCAGTATTAATCAGAAATGAGCTTCCCGGACCGGCAAGGATGCCTGTCCACACCATGAAGAACAATGACAGCATGGTCTATGCCCTGGGTTCTTTTCTCGGCATTTTCGCCGGCTGCCTGGATGTGCAATTTGGCGATCTGCTGCTCACCGCGCTCTTCGTCCTTGCCGTCACCATGTTGCTCGGCGCACTTCGACCCGAGAGACCCTGGCGCTGGATACTGGTGGTGGCAGTCTATGTTCCTGTCATTCAGTTGCTGGCTTTTTTCTGGTTCACCGAGAAACTGTATCGCGCGCAAATCTACGAGTCGTTTCTCGGATTCCTGACTGGTATTGCGGGCGCCTACGGAGGAGCAATCGTGCGCCGTGGATGGGATCAACTCAGGGCCCATAACTGATGGCCCATGCCTGTTGTTCTCAAAGGTATCGGATAACCACAAAGTTACTCCCGCATCCACAGCGGCAGCGCGTATGCTCGGGCCATGGGCGTTTCAGTCTCGGTGCTGGCCAGCGGCAGCCGGGGAAACAGCGCAGTCGTGTCCAGTTCGCGTACTCACATCCTGGTGGACGCTGGCATTTCCTGCCGCGAGACTTTCAAAAGGATCAAGGCTGTGGGGGGCCCGGTTGGAGCCGATCCACGAGCGCTTTCCGCGATTTTGATCACGCACGAACACTCCGACCATGTTTACGGCCTCCTCGTGCTGGCGCGCAAGCTTAACATCCCTGTTTTCATGACTGGAGCCACGCATCAGGCTTGGGCCCGCTCGATACGGGATGCGGTAGGCGAACGCCCCCAACTCGCCAAGCTCGAAATATTTTCTTCCGGACACTGCTTCCAGATCGGCGATATCGCGATCACTCCGTTCACCATTCCGCACGATGCCAGTGATCCCGTGGGTTTCACTTTCCGTGCCGAAGGTATCAAGGTCGGCATTGCCACTGATCTCGGACGCATGTCCGGCAACGTGCGGGATAGGCTGCGGGGTTGTGACGTCCTGGTAATTGAATCAAATCACGATATTGAAAAGCTGCGCATCGGGCCCTATCCATGGTCAGTGAAACAGCGGGTAGGCAGCCCTACCGGCCATCTGTCGAACGAGCGACTCGCGGAATTCTTTAATACCGATTATGATGGGTGTGCATCTTATATTGTGCTGGCACATCTTTCCGAGCAGAATAATGACCCTGAGCTGGCCCGCCAAGCGGCGGAGAAGGCCCTGGGTCCGCGGCAGACACTGCTCCACAATCGGGTCCTGTTGGCGGCACAATCAGAGGCCATGGAAGCGATTCGGCTGTAGTCGACTATGAGTGAGTGCGTTGATCCGATTGTCGGGAAAATTCTGGCAGGCTGGCGCTATGACATCTCCGGCCTGGCGTCCGAGATGCGGGGCGACTTCAAGCGGCTAAAGCGGGAAACGGAATCAGGCAAATCCGCTGCGGTGGTTGCCGCCGCTCCAGACAAGACCTGGCCACGATTGGGATATGCACGCTCAGCGATGCTATTAGCAGCCGTCATCGTTCTGGTGACCGCCTCCCTCTGGTTGCGCACAGCACCGCCTCCACCCCGGGTACTCTCCATCACGCAGCTTACCCACGATAACCGTCCCAAGAGCACTCTTGTCACCGACGGGCAACGGCTCTACTTCGACGAAGTGGTGGGAGAGCGAAGCGTCTTGAGTCAAGTGTCTGCGGCGGGCGGCGACATCGCTCAGATCCCCACTCCTTTTACGAATGCTTTTCTTTACGATGTGGCCTCCGGCCGCTCCGAACTA
>CATPBY010000429.1 GCA_955652845.1 uncultured Terriglobales bacterium
TCCCTGGGGAGAGTACATCAATTTTTGAAGATCTGCGTAGTCAAGTACTGGTACGAACCAGGTTGGCCGGACCACCATCTTACCGACGATTTAATACTCGCCGAATATTGCCTGACCGTCCCGCTTCAGGTGCGATGGTCTATAGGCGAAAAAATAGTCGGCGTCGAAGTCATGACTCTGGGCCTATGTTAGAGACCGCATAAGGGCACCGCGGCGACTCCATCCCTATTCTCAGAGTGTCGCCGACCCCGGATTTTTGATTTTCCTATACATTAAAAGAGGAGATAGGGAATGAATCGAAGGTGCGCTGTGTACGCAATCGCCTCACTATTTGATCTTGCTATGCTCTGTGGCGCAGCATCCGCCCAGGGGGTAGAAGACCAGATCAAGAAACTTGAGATCGATCGCGCCGCCGCAGTTGTTAAGGGAGATCTCGCGACGCTCGAATCCGGCGAAATTTGT
The DNA here is from genome assembly GCA_955652845.1 of uncultured Terriglobales bacterium. Lineage (GTDB taxonomy): Bacteria > Acidobacteriota > Terriglobia > Terriglobales > Acidobacteriaceae > JABCYV01. Next base: position 463 of record CATPBY010000429.1, read on the forward strand.
ACCAGGTGGAATGAGAGAGAATCCACTTGGAGGAAAAGCGGGTCATGCCATCCAAAGGTACAAACCAGAGCAGATCGTGACGATGCTGCGGCAGATTGAAGTCGGCATCGCGAACGGAAAAACCACTCCACAAGCCTGCAAAGAAGCCGCCATCACGGTGCAGACACGTTCTACCGCTGGCGGAAGGAATATGGCGGTTTGAAGATGGACCAGGCGAAGCGGCTCAAAGAACTGGAAAAAGAAAACAGCAAGCTGAAGCGGTTGGTGGCGGAGCTGTCGCTGGACAAACATGTCAAGAGATTATGGACGGTGAAGATATTCACACCGGATCGGATGAGTCATGAGCGCTCGGCATTCCGACGCTACGAAGTTTCGTGTTCTGGATTGCCTGGTTGGCGGATACACCCCTCTTTGGCGCAGCGGTCGGTATTCCGGCGCACCACATTGACCGGAGTTTGGCAACGAGCGTAACCTTTCTGCGAATCTGAAATCCACTCTCTGAGGAGGCACTATGGGAAGGCCAATCCTGTTGGGGATGTTACTCGTTGCGATGGTAGTTTCCCTCTTAGCTCAGAACTCGGAAAAGCCCGATACGTCGAGCGTAAGCAAGACACCGGCCGATGGATATACCGTCCACGTCACGGCGAAGCATCTCGTAAATGGCCTTGAGATGGGTCCATTCCATCACTACTGCAAGGTGATGACGGATGATCCAGTGATCACCTGCCAGATCTACGACTCTGCTGATCCGCATGACATGATGAGCCAAGTGGAATTTATCGTGGCGAAAAAGCTCACCCGTCCGGTGGTCCCGCTCGCCGAGTGGAATAAGAACTGGCATGATCACGCGATTGAAATCGGAACCGGCAATGTGAAAGTGCTGGACGTCTCCGAAGACAAGGCGAAACAGATCGCGGACCTGGTGGCTACAACGGACGGCATCATCTACAGCTTCGAGTTCGATAAGACCAGGAAGGTTCCGACTGGCAAGATATTTCATGCTCAAGCGGTCGGTCACAAACCACTCACTGCCCAGGAATACAAGAAGAGCGCGAATATGAAGTGATATGGGGGAGCATTATTTGTGCTAAGGCTGCGGATCCGACCCCTGTGCAGAATGTAGCAAAGCTTGAGAGGTTTTCGGCTGTTCGAGTAGGCCCGTAAAGTGTTCATGTTTCTCCGGTGGAAAGGGCAGAATATGAAGACTCACACAAATTCGCTTAGATTTCTGTCGATATGGATGTCGCTAACATTGGCCGTTATGATCCTCGGAATAGCGCCGGTAAGCGCGCAGGTAGCGGGTGGAACGATCCTCGGTACAATTACCGATCCGGGCGGCGCAGTCATTGCGAATACGGAAGTCTCAATCAAGAACGTTGCCACGGGTATCGAGCGAGCAGTAACTACGAATGCAGCAGGGTTTTACACTGCGCCCAACCTTGATCCGGCAAAATACGAACTGAGAGTCTCAGCCCCTGGCTTCTCCGTCGGGATTGTCTCGGGCGTTACGCTGACAGTAGGTGCCCAGCAGACAGTGAACGTTTCGCTGAAGGTTGGACAGGCTAACGCCACGGTGCAAGTTACGGATGCAGCCGCCGGCGTTGACGTTGCGACTTCGAGCCTGGGGAATGATGTCGACGGTAACACCGTGCGAGAGTTGCCTTTGAATGGCCGCGATTGGTCGCAGCTTGCGACCTTGCAGCCCGGCGTCAACCAAGTGCGCAATCAGTCAGGTATAGGTGCGGTCGGTTCCGCTGACGTTGTGAGGGGCGCCCGGGGTTTCGGAAACCAGCTAAGCGTTTCTGGAACACGTCCGACTCAAAATACTTACCGACTCGATGGAGTAAATTTTAACGACTACACGAACGGCGCGCCGGGCGGTGTGCTTGGGAATCTTTCGGGGGTAGATGCGATTCAAGAGTTTTCCGTCATCACGACCAACTACTCGGCAGAATACGGGCGAACCTCTGGAGGCGTGATTAATGCCATTACGCGGTCGGGCAGCAACCATTTCCACGGTGCTGCGTATGAGTTCTTGCGCAATAGTGCTCTTGACGCGCGGAATTACTTCGACGGGTCGACGGTACCCCCCTTCCGACGGAACCAATTCGGAGGCTCAATCGGCGGACCAATCGTCAAAGACAAGACGTTCTTTTTCTTTAACTACGAAGGCTTGCGGCAGTCTCTAAGCAGTACGCAAGTCAACACTGTACCGTCTCTGAATGCCCGCGTTGGAATTCTCTCAACCGGTAATGTAACCGTAAACCAAGCGGTAGCCCCCTATCTGGCCTTTTGGCACGTACCAAACGGCGCGATTCTGCCAGGCGGAGATACTGCGATCTATCACGTTGTCACAAAACAAGTTGGAACGGACAATTTTTATACTGGTCGAGTGGATCATCACTTTTCTGGCAAGGACACTCTTCAGGCGACGTTTTTGTATGATAAAACGCAGCTCGCGAATCCTGATCCTCTGAACAATGAAGGGTTCTTCAATAGCAACTCCAGACCCTTCGGGAGCCTAGAAGA
>CATPBY010000430.1 GCA_955652845.1 uncultured Terriglobales bacterium
CCCACAAGCATCGCGAAAATAAATAATGATCCGGGGCATTTTGCCAATCGGGAGGTTACCATTGCCGGCCAAGTCACAAATTCTTTTGGCGCCATGGGTTCGGGCGTTTTTCAGGTGGACGACGGCTCCGGCGCCATGTGGGTTTTCAGCCAGCATTTTGGTGTACCTGGCAACGGCGTAAAGCTTGCGGTTACGGGAACCATTACTCAGGGATTCAGCTTTGGCGGACGCAACTTCGCGGTCATTCTGAAGCAGAGCAGGAAACGTTGAACTGAATCAAGCCAATAGTCGTTGAACTGAAGCAAATAAGGGATCGTTGAACCACTGCTGCCGGACTTCAGTTATGCCGGGAAGGATTTGAGTTGGGAATTTGATCAGGTTCGGCCTGGGATTCGCGAACCTCGAGGCGGCTCTGCCGTAGATTAGTGGCTTCTTCCGGATTCATTCCCGGCCTTAGATCGGTCGGCTCGAGAAAATAGCGCCAACCGGCATGGCGATCTTCCGAACTCTGGCCACTCTCGAATTGCAAAACGCGGCTTTTGGCGCTTTCGCGGCCTTTAACCACGGCCACTACGCCTCCGGACTCATAAGTCCGAATATTGTGGCGGATAACAGCGAACGATGATTTGGACTCGTCCTGCTTCAGATACACCCCACTTGGAGTAAGTTGATCGGAGATATTTGCGGTGGTTTTAGGAACAGCGCGTCCGCGCGATGGTTGTCGCTGCAGACACGCTTTCCTATTGAGATTCTGCCGCTTTACAGCGGACGAACGTTCTCAGCCTGCCAGCCCTTCGGCCCCTTGGTGACATCGAACTCCACACTTTGACCCTCCTGCAAGCTGCGGAAGCCGCCTGCCTGGATGGCCGAGAAGTGCACAAAAACATCTTCGCCACTCTGCCGGCTGATAAAGCCGTAGCCTTTGGCGTCGTTAAACCACTTTACTGTTCCTTGTTCTGCCATTTTGTTACTTTGTATCCTTTTCAATTTATTTACGCTGAAAACAGTCGGAGGTACTAAGGGCAGGACTAGCTGGTTTGCAAGAAGCTGCTCACAACCGATTCTGATCAAACGCACTTTTAGTGTAGCAGAGCCTGCCTATTAAGTGTTAACGAAATTTAATTCGCTGGCGTCTCCCCCCGGTGACCAACGGCGTAGTCCATTCGGAGAGTTTTCTTACAGGGTGAAGTCGCAGCTATGCGGATTTCACTTCGAGATCCAATTTTCCGTGCCTGCTGCAGCAACAAGGTATAATGAAAGAACCCTTAACCACGAAGACACATCGCTCAAATCTTTCTGCGCCTTCGCGATTGAGAAAAACGCTTCTCAGCGGGAAGGCGCCTAAGCAGCCAATTCGCACTCTTGGCGATAGAACGCCTGACCTGAATGGCGCATTAGAGATACCGAGGAGGATTGGCGATGTCACAGCGAAACGGGGACAAGTCCAGGTTCCATCGCGAACGGAAGCAGAACATACTTCGCAGGAAGCGAACCCGCGAATTGCTTCAGGGGTTAGCTGTAGCTGTGGCAGCCGTTCCGTCCGGCGCGAGCAAAAAACTGGAAGGCTCCAACGCCAGTCCCAAGGCGCAGCTATGAACAAGATACCGTCGTCGCTGGGATTGCCGGTGGCGGTAAAAAAGCGGGTGCTGTTAGTGAACACTGACGCCCCGCATCGCGACTTGCGCGCCAAGATCATGCGCAAGCTGGGCGTGGAAGTCGACTGCGCTGCTGATATCACTGAGGCGCGTTCGCTTTGGCAGGCGGATTCTTATCGTCTGGTCCTGGTGGATGTGCGCAACGATTCGACTAACGTGCAGGAATTTTGCGACGAGGTTCGAAGCGCCAAGCCTCCGCAGACGGTCGCTTTTTTGGTGGGCAAGCCCGACTACCTGGCAATTTCTCCCGCGGCCGGTGACAATGCTTCCGGACCGCTCCACAACAACGCCGACAGTGGCGCGTGGGGAAAGATGGTCATCGCAATATACGCGAATGCTTGCGAGGGATTATCGCGACGCTACGGATTTCAAGAAGCATCCTGGCGTATTGCTGCGACGCGGTCTCTGAAAGATCCCCGTCCGGCGAACGCTCTCCCGGGCGGAAAAGCTCCACGCTGGTCCTGGGCAGACGCGGTGCATCAGAACTCTGACAAACTGGCGTGAAAAAAGCTGGTTCACTGCGGTTTCAAACGACACGAGGAACTTTATGAAGAAGCTTTTTGTTGGCAACATTCCGCACAGTACTACGGAAGCAGAACTGCGAACTCTGTTCGAGCCTCATGGGGCCATCGAGCAGGTAAGCATCGTCACCGATCGCGATACCGGCCGTTCGCGGGGATTCGCTTTCGTCGAGATGACCGATTCCGCCGAAGCCGAGAAAGCAATTGCGGCTTTGAATGGCAAAGAACTCGGCGGACGCGCGTTGAATATTAATGAGGCCCGGCCCAAAACTGACCGCGGCGGTCCTCCGCGTGGCGGGCGGTCATCGGGCGGCAGCGGTGGTGGCGGAGGACGCGACGACTATCGCGGACACGCACGCCAGCCGCGCGAACCGCGCTGGTAGAAAATAAGCGCCGAAACAGCAGTTCCGTCGTTCCATTTAGCAGGTGTCACAGAAATGCCCCCTGGAGGTTTCTATGTCTGGTCGAGGCCGTTCAAGCTTTACCAAACGTCAAAAGGAGCGCTCGCGCCAGGAAAAGCAGCGCGAAAAAGCAGAACGTAAAGTACAGCGCAAGTTGGAGAAGCAAACCGGAGGACCGGAGGAACTTGGCGATTCGGTGGAAGATTTTTCCGCGGTTGCGGAACAACTGGCGCTTCCCGGATCGGATGAAAACGGTTCCAACGCGGAAGAGTGAAGAGTCCCTCTCTGTCCAACGGTTAGGATCCCTGCCACGCCTAAGCGGGAATGGCTTCTGCCACGGGAATCGATCTCAAATATTCGGCGGCCGTTTCCGGCAAGACTGAATTGATTAACAGCCTTGCGGCATTTTCAATTCCCACTGCCGACGGTAGATAAGGGACTATGCTGAGATGCCAGTGGTAATAATTGGCGCCAGCCTCGGCCACAGGTGCGGTGCGAATGTTGTAAGTAAAGTCTGGATCATCCAGCCCGACATAGATTTTGGACAGCACCCCGTGCAGAATGCGGGCCAGATCGTCGATTTCCTCAATCGAGGCTTCCCCAAAGTTTGCCGTGTGACGGCGCGGGTAGACGTCCGTGCAGAACGGGGTGGGAGAGGCAAAGGGTTCCAGCGCGACGAAGTGCTCCGTAGTGGTCACGATTCGCGTTTTGGCATCCAGTTCCTCTTGTAGCACGCTGCAGAAAACACATTCCTGGCACTTTCCGTAATGGCGCTTGGCCTCCAGAAGCCAGCTCGAGACCTGGGGCGGTATCATCCGGGTGGCGATAACCTGGCTATGTGGATGCTCAAAGGAAGCGCCTGCTTCGAATCCATGTTTTTTCAGGATGGTGGCGTGCTCGACCCGCGAGTCCAGGCTGAGTTCGTGGTAACGAATTTTGGTTGCACGCCACACCCGGGCCAGTTGCGCTTCCGGTAAAAAAGCGGTGCTCAGGGAATGGTCGGGAGTCTCCACTACTACCTCGTGGATACCGAACCCGCCCGGTTCGGACGATGCGTAATTCGCCCGCGCCGGCTTACCGTCAATGGTCAAGACATCGAACTGGTTGGGCACCACACGGACTACCCAACCACCATTTAAGGGCGAAGGAACCCGCAATACCTCAGGCGCTGTGCGGTGTTCATTCCCCGGGCAGATGGGGCAGTTTGGATCGAATGCCGGGCGACGTTTGTGTGGCCGCACGGCGACGAAGTTTTGCGGCTCTTCGGCCGAGTCCGTAGCCACGAAGACCCATTCCTTGGTAAATGGATTCTGACGCAGTTGAGGCATGGCAGATCCTCCGATCTCGTGACCAAGCTGAAGCAGTTAATCTTCCAACTGCTATCTGTATTCAATTCAGCGGTCTTCAGAACGAAGCAGGGGAGACGAGTTCCGATTGGGAACAGAAGCTCCCGATTCGAAGTGATGTGGACGCGGGCGAGAATAGCCGCGCCTGCATTGCAGCGTGCAGTCGCCGAACTTACGATTGACAAGGGAACACGCATTTGCCATATTGTCAAAGCGGTTAGCAAACTGGCCCGGAAAACACCGTAACAATTGCTTCGGAGGCGCGTTCCGCTTGGTAGAAAACCAAAAGAACGATGGCGAGTTTATCGTTCACTCGCAGAATTTGCCCGCGGAACGGGCAGGCGAACTTCTGGATTTGCCCCGGCAAAAAGCCAACTGGGAATGGATGAGCTTCTTTGTGCGGCGCTTGCGTCCTGGCGATGTTTACGAGGCCCGGACGAAGAAGGAAGAAGCGGCTTTTGTACTGCTGGGCGGGACTTGCTTCTGCAACTGGGGCCTGGGCAAGGAGCATATCGGAAAACGAAAAAATGTTTTTGAGGGTTTTCCTTACGCGCTTTATCTGCCGACCGGAAACGGCGTTACATTTACTGCGGATACAGTGTGTGAGATCGCGGAATGTCGCGTCCCTTCGGAAGCGCGGCTGCAGCCGAAGCTAATCACGCCGGCAGATATCGTCAGCAGTCTGCGTGGAGGTGGAAATGTGTCGCGGCAGATCGTCGATGTCATGACCCCTGCCTTTCCCGCTGACAAACTGATCGTGGTAGAGGTTTACACTCCCGGCGGAAACTGGTCGAGCTACCCTCCCCACAAGCATGATGTTCACGATCCGCCCACGGAAGTCGATCTTGACGAAATTTATTACTACCGCATCAATCCCCCGGACGGATTCGCTTTGCAGCATCTCTACTCCCGGGAGAGCGAAGTTGAGCGAACCCTGAAAACCAGCGACGGGGACGCGGTTCTGGTGCGCAGCGGCTACCATCCTGTAGTCGCAGGACCGGGTTACGACGTGTACTATCTGAATTTTCTTGCCGGCTCCTCCCGTACCATGGCAGTTACCGAAGATCCGCAACATGTATGGATCCGTTCTACATGGAAGGAGCCGGACCCACGCCTGCCACTGGTAAGAGGGTGACACGCCGCCGGAGTTGAAATCATGATGGAGGCGTTTTCACAGGATGTGTCCATATGACCCGACGCCTTACCATGGCGCAGGCCCTGGTTGCATTCCTCGCCAACCAGTACAGGGAACGTGATGGCAAGCAACACCGGTTTTTTGAGGGCTGTCTGGGTATTTTCGGCCATGGCAATGTTGCGGGAATCGGACAAGCCCTGGAACAAGACCCGCAGCTTCCGTATTACCTTTTCCGCAATGAACAGGCGATGGTCCATACTGCAGCCGCCTTCGCC
>CATPBY010000431.1 GCA_955652845.1 uncultured Terriglobales bacterium
CAATATCCCTGCGCCTGCTCATCTGGTGTTTCCCCTGGTGTGGGATAACAAAATGCGGGGCACTACGCAAGGCATAGAAGTTTCCGCCAACTGGAAAGTGACGCCACTCTGGACAGTCAGCACCGGCTACAGTTTTCTGCAAATGCATCTCCGCACTGACTCCGGCAGTCGTGACATCATAACGGCGTCGAACACCGAAGATTCCAGCCCTCACCATCAAGCACAGCTCCGATCGCATGTGAGCCTGCCCGGCCACTTTGTGTGGGACGTGAGCGGTTATTTCGTCGGGCCGCTATCCGCCCAACAAGTGCCCTCCTTTGTCCGGTTGGATACTCAACTAAGCCGCAGTCTCGGGGAAAAGGTGGAATTGAGTTTCGTGGGGCAGAACTTGTTACGTGATCATCACCTGGAATCTAACGACTCACTTACAAGTCTGAACCCGTCGCAAGTGAAGCGCAGCGCCTACATGAAAGTTGTATGGCGGTTCTAACCGAAAGGCGAAGCGGGTTGAAAGGCATCAGGCTGGGGCACGCGAGCTATGCGCATTACGCCGCCTTTATGCTGGCTGCCTCCGCTTTCTTATCGGCTCCAGCGTTGCAACTCGCCGGCCAGACCCGCAGCGCCAGCGAATATCAGGTCAAAGCTGCGTATCTCTACAATTTCGCCAAACTTACCGAATGGCCGGCACATATCCTGCCCAATGGCGAGTCGCGGCTGGTCATCGGAGTTGTGGGCGGGGATGACGAATTCATTGACACCCTTAGAAAGACGATTGCAGGGCGATCCGTAGGTACTCATGCCATCACCGTAAAACGAGCGAGTTCAGAACCGGAGCTCCAATCCTGTCATCTCCTCTTCTTCCGTTCATCCGGCGGGGCGAAGCGTACGGAGGGTGCAATCTCAACTGCGACTGCCGGTGTCCTGTTGGTAGGTGAGGAAGACGGCTTTCTGCAACATGGGGGCATGATCAACCTGGTTTTGAAGAATGGGACAGTGCGTTTTGAGGTGGATCAGGCGTCTTTGGACCGGGCCAATATCCATCTCAACCCGGAACTGCTGGCTCTCGCCAGAACTGCGGGCGGAAGGACCCCCGAACCCAGCGAAGAAGCGCGCCGTGTCAGGGTGAGCACTCCTCCTGAATATCCGGAAATGGCGATGCGAATGCACATTCGAGGAGCCGTGCAGGTAGAGGCCTCGGTGCTGCGCAATGGTACAGTCAGTGGAGTGAGAGTTATTGGAGGGCATCCCCTGCTGGCGGCGGCACTGGTTAAGGCAGTCAAGGGATGGCAATATGCGCCAGCGGCGAAGGACTCTGTCGTGGTGGTCAGATTTGTATTCGATCCGTAACCGGGTTTAATTCCATTCGTGCTTCATCGCCTTGGCGAATTTCTGCGCGGGCAAAGTATTGAGCACATCGTCCGAGGTGAGCCAGGCGCGGCGGGCCTGGAGCACTCCGTAACGAATTTTTTCGAGATGCGAGGTGTGGTGAGAGTCAGTATTGATCACTATCTTTACTCCTCGCTGTCTGGCCAGACGCAGAAGGCGGTCACAAAGATCCAAACGGTCGGGATAGGAATTCAGCTCCATCGCCACTTTGCGCTGGGATGCAGCCTTCAACACCGCATCCACGTCGAACTGGTAGGAGTCGCGGCGCAGCAGTATTCGCCCGGTGGGATGACCGATGAGGGAAGTATTACGATTCTCGATTGCTTTGAGCAGGCGATCCGTCATCTCGGCCGGGCTTTGATTGAAGTGGGAGTGCACGCTGGCAATCACCAGATCCATCTGCTCCAGCACCGAATCGGAAAGGTCGAGCGTGCCGTCAGCCAGAATATCAACTTCGATTCCCGCGAAAATCCTGATGCCTTTGATGTTTTCATTGGCGGCGCGGATTTTCCTGATGTGCTCGACGGCGCGGGTGTCGTCCAAGCCATTGGCGAAGGCCAGGTTCCTGGAATGGTCAGTAATAGCCATGTACTGGTAGCCGCGCGCCTGAGCTGCGGCCGCCATTTCTTCGATAGTGTTGCGGCCGTCGGTTTCGACAGTGTGCATGTGCACGTCGCCCTGCAGGTCGGATTGTGAAATCAGAACCGGCAGGCGGTGATTACTGGCGGCATCGATTTCCCCCAGATTTTCGCGCAATTCAGGAGGGATGTAATCGAGTTTGAGCGTGGCGTAGATTTCCTCTTCCGTGTTTCCCGCGACTGCTTTCTCATTGTCCAGGCGCGCGAGACTGTATTCACTGAGCGTATATCCCATCTTTAAAGCCCGCTGGCGCAGGGCAACGTTATGGGCTTTGGAACCGGTAAAATACTGCATAGCGGCTCCAAAGGATTCAGGAGCCAGGAAGCGCACATCCACCTGCATGCCGCCGCGCAGCCGGAAGCTCACTTTGTTCTCGCCGCGGGCGATGATCTCCATCAGGCCCGGAAGCCGGATGATGTGATCGATCAGCTTTTCCCGTTCGCTGTCATCACAACATGCGGCGCCGGTAACGAGGATGTCGAGATCGCCGACGGTGTCACGCCCGCGCCGCAGGGATCCAGCAGGGGTTATTTTTTCCACTCCCGGGAAGTTGCGCAAGTGGGCCTGGATTTTGTCCGCCTCCCGCTCCGCGACGTCGAGCAGGAAGCGGCCGGCGATGCGGCGGTAGTCTTCGATGGCTTTAAGTAATTTCTGTTCCTGCTTTTCTCCCATGCGAGGCAATTCGCGGATTTTGCCTTCGCGGGCCAGTTTCTCCACCCCTTCCACATCGCAAACCTGATACGCGCTCCAGATGAGAGCAATGGTTTTCGGCCCGAGTCCCTGGATTTTCAGCAGGTCGAGCATGGAAGGCCGGTATTTCTTGAGAAGTTCGGCGTGCAGGGAGAGCCGGCCGTCTTTAAACATTTCCTGCAAATTCATCAGCATCCCTTTACCGATGCCGGGGATTTTTAAAATCGCCTTGGGCTCGCCCATCAGATCAGCGATCTGTTGCGGTACAGCTTCGATGGCTTGCGCCGCATTGCGATAAGAACGGATACGGAAGGAATCCTGACCGTCGATTTCGAGCAGATCAGCGGTTTCGTACAGAATGCCGGCAATGGCCTTGTTGTCCATGCAGCAGTAAAGAGTAAACAAGTTGGGGCAAGAGAGCCAGAGGCGGCGATAGCGCGGGAGGGCTACACGCGGGTCGCGGCAAAATGGGACGCCGGGAGTTGTCTATGCCTGGTGCAGGGACACCCCCTGCGCTCGGCTGGGGAGTCTACGCTGGTGGTCAGAACCGAGAGTTAAACTGCGACCTCAAGCACTCTTGCTGACGTTGGCGGCTTGCGGCCCTTTCTGACCCTGAGAGATCTCAAACTCTACTTTGTCGCCTTCCTGCAGGCTTTTGTATCCTTCGGAGGTAATAGCGCTGTAGTGCACAAAGACATCAGGGCTGCCATCATCGCGTCCAATAAAACCATATCCTTTGGCATTGTTAAACCACCTAACTGTACCTTTCAAACGTTCCACGTGCGCCCCCCGGGTCACGTACTCTTTCAGCTCCGAGGCCGTGCCTTTCTGTTGGGGCAATTGTGCTGCCAGGGCAAGGGTCTGTCAAGGGACTAATTATCGGAAACCCGCTACCGGCGCGGCTTTGAAGGCTTGCCATGGTGGCTGAGCCAGAGGATTGAAGAGATGGTTTTGGAGTCACGGATGGTCCCTTTCAGGACCATGCGGACGGCAGCCGGCAGCGCAATCAGCCGTTTGAGAATCACTTCGTCATCTTCGGGCTGGGCCGCCCCGGGATGCAGTCCGCGGGCCAGATAAACACTCATGGTCTCGGCAACGAAGCCGGGACTCGCATAGAAGCGCAGAATCCGCTTCCAACTGGACGCGGTGTAACCGGTTTCCTCGAGAAGTTCGCGCCTGGCGGCAGTCTGCGGTTCTTCCCCCTCGTCGATGCGGCCCGCGGGCAATTCCCATAGATATTGTTGCGCGGCATGCCGGTATTGGCGCTCCAGCAAGATGCGGGTAACGGAGCGACTGTCGTCCACAGCAAGAATGACCACCGACCCGGTGTGGCGCACAATGTCGCGGCGCACCCGGATTCCGGTAGGTTCGAGTACGTAGTCGGCGGTTACCCAGAAGGCGGGCCCGCGATAGACCTCGCGAGAGGAGAGTACTCGAGCTTTAGCGACGCGGGGCTTAGGTTTGGCCATGGAAACAATATAACGGAGATTCTCTGCGTCTCAGTTTCCACTTCAGCCGGAATTTTGGCCGCGACGGAGCCGCCTGCTATGCTGCCGCGATGAAGGTGAAACCGCGGATTGCGATAGTTGGCCCGGGACGACTGGGCGGGTCGCTGGCTCTTGCGTTGCGAGGCGCGGGATATAGAGTTGGCGAAATTATTTCGCTCCGCAGTCGAGCGTCGCGGAAAAGAGCCAAGGATCTGGCGAGAAGGCTGGGGGGGCGCGCGACTACGGCTGACAATGCCCGGCTGGACGCGGAAGTGATTTGGTTTTGTGTGCCGGATCGCAAGATCGCGGGAGCTGCCCGGGGTCTGGCCAAGGCAACTAGCTGGAAGGGAAAAGTCGCATTGCATTCCAGCGGGGCGCTGGGCAGCGATGAACTCGAGATTCTGCGCAAACGCGGAGCCAGTATTGCGTCGGTTCACCCGATGATGACATTTGTACCCGGCGCTATGCCTTCGCTCGCAGGGGTGCCATTTGCGCTGGAAGGTGATCGAGCGGGGGTGAGCATGGGGAGGCGGATTGTCCGCGACCTTGGCGGAAACAGCTTCGCTATCTCTAAAAACGGTAAGGCGGCTTATCACGCATGGGGAGGTTTTCTATCAC
>CATPBY010000432.1 GCA_955652845.1 uncultured Terriglobales bacterium
GTCGAATACCCGCAGTTTTCCCGCGCCGTACGCGAGATTGTGAATGGTCGTCCAGCCGCCGGGTACAAGATGCAGAATGGTGAGCACACCAACCAAGGTTCCGCCAACGTAAATGACCGTCTGCACCACGTCAGTCCAGATGACAGCGGCCAGCCCGCCTTCGAAGGTATAAACCAGGGTCAGCACGGTGATGATGGCAATGGAGGAAATCTCGCCTGTGCCCAACGCAATCGCCACGACGATCGAGACGGCGTAAATCCGGACACCCTCGGCTGCGGCTCGCGTAAGCAGGAAAAGTCCCGCAGTCAGAGATCGCAACGTTCTTCCGAAGCGGCGTTCGATTAATTCGTATGCGGTGTACAGATCGCCGCGAAAATACTGCGGCAGGAGGATAAAACTGATGATGATGCGACCCGCAAGATATCCGAACACAACCTGCAGAAACGTAAGGTTAGTGTCGTAAGCGAGGCCCGGAACACTGATGATGGTCAGGGTGCTGGTTTCCGCGGCAACAATGGAGAGGGCAATCGCCCACCAGGGAATGTTGCGGTCCGCCAGAAAATAATCGCGCAGCGTCCGCTGCCGCTTGCGGAAGCGTAATCCGAACAGCGTGATCCCCGCCAGATACAGCGCGATAATGATGTAGTCGAGTCTATCGAGCCCCATGTCGGTGTGGCGCGATCGCCCCCCGCCCGCGGCAGACGTCGCCGCAACGCCTTCTAAGAGTACCGGGCTTTACTCAGGGCACGGCGTGGATCCGCAATCGAGGGAATCCATCTCATCAATCCCGCTGCCCTTTCTGTCATCCGCAGAGCGAGGGATCTGCAGTTCATCACAATTTAATGAAACGTCGCTCCGCTCCCCGACATGAAATCGCGCGGGTTGTGCTAAAACTACGGTCGTGTCGATCTTTATGGGCATCGACGGCGGAGGCAGCAAAACTTCATGCCTGGTTGGCGACGAAAGTTCCATCTTAGGCAGCGGCAGGGCAGCCGGAAGCAACCTGGTGCGGGTTGGCGAAACCGAAGCGCGAAACGCCCTCGCTGCCGCTATTCGTCAAGCCTGTTCCGTGGCCAATATCAGCCCTTCGCAGATTCAACGCTCCTGCGTGGGCCTGGCGGGAGCAGCACGACCGGAGATCAACAGCACAGTTCGTCGCATCTTATCGGAACTTGTTGGCGGCGAAATTGAAGTTGTCGGCGACATGGTAATTGCACTCGAGGCGGCGTTCTCCGGAGGCCCGGGTGTAATCACGATTGCAGGCACCGGATCGCTTGCTTATGGCCGCAACGCCAGCGGTCAAACCGCCCGCGCTGGAGGATGGGGCTTCGCCGTCTCTGATGAGGGCTCTGGCCACTGGATCGGGCGCGCCGCCGTCGCCGCCGCACTGCGCGCCGCGGATGAAGAACAGCCCGATAGCGCCAGACTGCTCGCTGAACTAATGAAATCGTGGAACCGGACATCCCATGAGCAACTCGTACTGATGGCGAATGCCTTTCCTTCCCCAGATTTTGCGGCGCTGCTTCCAGCCGTGCTTGCAGCAGTCGACTCTGGAGACCCGATCGCTCGCGGTATTCTCAGCCAGGCCGGCGCCGAATTGGCGGCCCTTACCAAGATAGTGGTGCGACGTCTCTTTCCTGATGGTCCGGCCATACCGGTGGCCATGTCCGGTGGTGTTTTTCGTAACTGTGCGCTGGTTCGCCAGGTTTTCTACAATAACTTGCGCTCCGAGTTTCCCAATGTCGCCGTAAATTCGACGGTAATTGAGCCGGTGAGAGGCGCATTGCAACTGGCAAGAAAGGCTGCTCAGCGAGGAACTTGATATATCTGTAATTCAACAATGCACTCAGCCCTTCCAAAAGCGGCAGTTCCGGAAGCAGAATCAATCACCACCCGGCAAGGCGCGGTTCACGGCGCGTCCGCCGAGACGGCCACGGCTTCCTCTTCTGGTCCCCCGCTCACCGAGGACCTTGCATTGGCATTGCTCAAACGCAGCGACTTACCTCCAGAAACCCTCGATCAGCTCAGCCGGAACCGCGGTCTGATGACGAGCCGCAAAGTGAAACTGGCGCTGGTTGAACATCCGAGGACTCCGCGCCACATTTCTATTCCCGTGGTGCGGCAACTTTTTACTTTCGATCTGATGCAGGTAACGCTGCGGCCCGTCGTCCCAGCCGACATAAAGATCGTGGCGGAGGAAGCGCTTATCAGCCGGCTGGAAAGAGTTTCTGCTGGGGAGCGATTGTCGCTCGCGCGTCGCGCTTCAGGCCTGGTTGCAGGCGCGCTGCTGCGCGATCCCGAACTGGGTGTAATTCACGCCGCGCTGGAAAACTCCCGCCTGACCGAGTCCTCAGTAATTAAAGCTTTGATGCTTCGGAATGCCTCCGCCAAATTCGTCGAAGCCGTCTGCCGCCACTCCAGGTGGACGCCCAGGCAGGAGATTCGCATCGCTCTCCTGAGAAACGAGAAAACGCCGCTGGCCCGAGCTCTGGACTTCGCCCGCTCACTTCCTGCGGCGCAGTTG
Source organism: uncultured Terriglobales bacterium (assembly GCA_955652845.1). GTDB lineage: Bacteria > Acidobacteriota > Terriglobia > Terriglobales > Acidobacteriaceae > JABCYV01. The sequence goes on from CATPBY010000432.1 coordinate 2,525, forward strand.
CGAGAAATCCTGCACGGCTCACGGTTGCCCGCAAGAACCAGATCCTATCTGCTCAAAGATCTGGAACAGCGAAGTGAAACCAGATTCGCCGGCAGTCGATGTACCGAGCCTCAGAGAACGAGACGGCTCCGTGCATCCACCTCGTTCTGACCCGCGCCGCGGCCGCGAGAGTTGGAAAGAAACTACGGTAACTTTGTGTACTCCGCTTTGGCTTCTTTCAGGATGGGAGTGTCATCGTCGGCGTCCTTCCAGAGCGCGAAGAAGTCCTGGTAGGCAGTCCGTGCTTTTATAGTGTCGCCAGCGGTGGCGTAGGCGCGGGCAAGTCCAAGAGGGGCCAGTCCGCCCAGCGGAAAGTTGAACACGATGCCGCGGTGGTCGAGGAATTTCTGGAACTCCGCAGCTGCTTCCTTGCCTCGATGCAACAGCAAGTATGCCTGACCTCTCAAGTAAACCGGATAGAGAGATCCCATGTAACTGGTGCTGATAAGCCCGAGTTCGTAGGGGGAAGCGGGCTGCAGCAGTTCCATCGCTTTCTCCGGTTCATGCCGATTGATGGCAAGCGAAGCGCGGACTAAGGGCAACCAGTATTTATTTACGCCTGTGTCCAGGGGGAACTCCCTGGCGACGTTGTCCGCTATTTTTTGTGCCTGCGCGGAATCCCCAGCGCGCGCCAAGGCTAGCGCTCCCACCACTCGTGTGTAGCGGTCCGAGGCCAATCGCATAGCGTCAGCCGCATCCTTCCGCGCCTGGTCGGAATGCCCGACTTCCGCCTCCCGAAGAGCTTCGTTCACCTGCCAGTTAGCGGCGGTTCCGCTCTGCTGGTTCTGTCGAGCCGATTCCACTGCCCGCCGCGACAACTCCCGCGCTTTAGCCATTTGTCCCGCGAATCCCCTGGTGTCAGATTCGGTGGATAAAAAGCCGTCCTCCACGCCGGGCTTGCCCGCCCCCCATGCCGCCTGTGAGGCCATCTCTGCGGCATCGCCTTCAAGAAATGCAAGCCCGTACCGGAAAAGGTGCAAGGATTGGTGATCGAGCTTTCGTGCGATGGCCTCCTGATATGTGGCTTTGGCCTCATCCAAACGGTTCAGCGCAGAATAGGCAATCATCAGGTTTCCCAGATTGATCGCAGAGTTTGGATTAACCCGGCGAGCTTCGAGTTCTTCGGTCACTGCCTTTTCATATTCACCGACCACGGCGTGAAAAAGTCCTAAATTGGCCGTCGCAATATAGTCCCTGGGATAATCCTGCGCCCACAGCTGGTTAGTCTGGATCGCCTTTTCAAGCTCTCCGGTAACATTGCCGTAATAGTTCGCGGTGATGCGGTATTTCTCCCGCTCGCTCACCCGTTCGCGCAGGTCGTACGCCTTTTGTGAGTATTCGCTGGCCAGAGCTGCTTCCCCGAGGTTCGAGTACATAATTCCCAGGGCGGCACAGGCGGCGGCGAAATTAGGATCAAGCTCGATGGCGTGCTTCATCAACGGAATGGCCGCCACCTCACCTTTTTCGTTCATCGTTTTTTTCGACAGCGTATAGGCTTTGAGGGCCTCCAATGAAGTGGTTGTAGCTTGTTCCAGGGGCGCATCGAACCTCTGGATGGTGCTGAGCGATTCTCCCAGCTTTTTTCGCAGCTCCGAGGTTGTTTCCCCCAGCGCCTTCAGCACGTGCTCTTTGTTGTCCGCGGTTACCTGCTCCTCGGCAAGAGTGTTGCCGGTCTGGCAGTTCGCCGCGTTCACGCCAATCACATATTGACTGCCCAGGCTGGCGATCGAGCCCGCCAGCATTGCTTTGCTACCGGTGCGCTGGCACAGCTCCCGCGCGATTTCCCGTGTAAGGTGCTGGCCCGGCGAACGGCCCATTAGTTTTAGCGTTTCGTCCACCGTCTGCTGAGGCAGGATATTCAGAAAAGGTGACTGCTCCAATTGCACCGTTAGAGCTTGCTTCAGGGTGTCGTCAAAGACCGGATCACCGGTGGTATTGGTGAAATCAGCCAGAACGACGGCATCTTTCCCCGTCAGTGGCGTTGCCGGACGCGAGCGGAAGTACACCCCGCCTGCGATCAGAGCCGCAACGACGACGATTCCGGCTGGAACCAGAATCTTCCACGGTTTCCTTCCAGCAGCCGCAGGAGCCCCGGCAGCTTTCATGGCATGTGATGAAATCGATGGCGCAAAAGCAGGCAAGGGGACTGACGTGGGTTGCGATGGCTGCGCTGCCGCTTGCGACCCGCTCTCCTGGGCCACCGCCACCGCCCCGGAACTGGCAGCCGCCATACGCCCGGTTTCTGTGTCCCGCTTCAGGCGTTGAAGTTCCGCCCGCATATCCGAGGCATGCTGATAGCGTAGATTGCGGTCCTTCTCCAGCGCCCGGTTGATAATATCTTCCAGCTTGGTAGGCAAGTCAGGATTCAGACGTACGGTAGCCACCGGAGCGCGATTCATGATGGCCTCAAAAATTACCGCTGAGCTATCGCCGCGAAATGGCAACTGCCCAGTCGCCATTTCGTAGAGCACCGCTCCAAACGAGAACAGATCTGTGCGCGTGTCTAGTTCCTTGGCTCGAACCTGCTCCGGCGACATGTACGCCACCGTTCCGACTGCAGCCCCCGGGCTCGTGAGGTTTGGGTCCGCTGTACCGGTCGCTGTAGCGCCTGAAGGCCTCTGGGTCCCGGTGGCAGTCATCTTCGCCAGCCCGAAATCCAGAATCTTGGCGTGGCCTCGCTTGGTGACGAATATATTCGCGGGCTTGATATCGCGGTGGACAATACCTTCGGCGTGAGCGGCGTCGAGCGCATCGGCGATCTCGATGGAAAGCGCCAGCAGAGTTTCCATCTCGAGCGGCCGGTTCCCGATCGTGTGCTTCAGCGTCACACCATCCAGGTACTCCATAACGATGAACGTCTGCCCGTCCTGCTGCCCGATTTGATAAATCGTGCAGATATTGGGATGGTTCAGGGCCGATGCAGCTTGCGCCTCGCGCTGAAAGCGCGCGAGCGCCTGAGGATCTCTGGCAAGTTCATCAGGAAGGAATTTCAGAGCAGCAAAACGGTGAAGCGATATGTCTTCGGCCTTATAAACCACCCCCATGCCACCACCGCCCAGCTTCTCCACGATGCGATAGTGCGAGATAGTTTGGCCAATCATTGAGTGGGGCTATGGTAGGCGGGATGCGAGCGCAGGTCAATGGAATCTAACTCATGTACCGGGAACCCGGCAGGCAAAAAACGGAGGAGATTAGGCTGGCTCTTTTTTCCCTGCTCCGGCTGCGGCGCTTGCCGCCTGAGGCTCTCGTCGCTGATGCAGTAATTCCACCAGTTGCTGGTACAGCTGCGTGCGCATGGCATAGCGCTCGTGGGCGCTGGTGATGTAGCGGACGTGAACCTCAACCCCCGAGGTCGTCGGACGCAGATTGACCGCGGGGGCCGCTGAAACCGATTGCGCGCGATGACTTCCGGCCGCTTTTTTCCACTCCACTTCCGCCGCGCGCGCGTCCGCTTCTGTTTCCTTGGTTACCATTGTCTGAATGGAATCAATGATGGGATACGGGTCCTGGCTCGCCGGCACCAGGATTTGGATTTCGTCCCAAAGCCACTGCCCGCTGGTTGAAAAGTTGAAGAAGTGTCCTTCAATGGCAAAGCTGTTCACAAATGCTACTTTACGTCCCGTGGGATGGCCGCTGTCCGCCCAGTTTCCAGTTTCAAGAAGAACCGTTTTTTTTATATTGATTTGGAGAACTTCGAGTTCTACACCGTTAATTTCCACCCAGTCGCCCACTCGCAGGCCATTGCGCCCCATCAGGACGAACCAGCCGAAAAATCCCACGATGAAGTCTTTCATGGCTACGGTAAGTCCGGCGCCGGCCAGGCCGATAATCGTGGGCATTTGATTGGGAGCGCCGAACAGAACAAATAAGATCAGCAACAAAGCCACCGCCTGAAGCGCAAACCGAACTACCACGCGCAGGGTCTGCAGCCGCGTCCGTTCCGGTCCTAGATCGGCGAAGAAGTGATCAACCATCCGGGCGGCAAGATAGGCACAGAGCAAGAGAAGAGCTATCAGGAGTGCAGAGCGGATCATTCCATGCAGCGCCGTCCGCTGGTCTGTCCTCACTACGTTGATCCAGTTGCCATAGATGTTTGCGAGCTCCTGGTGGTCCTGAATTCGCTTATCCAGATCTGACAGGTCCTTCTGATCTACCGACAGGCGGTGCAAGGTTGCAAGCGTGGCTGTGGTCGCCGCTTTAGACTTCAGATCCTTGGGCTGGCCCAAGTTGAGTTGTCCGGATGTTTGCTGAGCCACCGCGAGCTTATCTGCCTCTTCGGTGCTGACCTTCTTTTCCAGCGTTTCATGCGACTGGCCGAGTGAGTTTGCGCATTGCAGCGCTTCGCTGCGAGCCTGGTCCAGCTGAGCCGATTTTTCTCTCAGGATGCGCCACGCCTTGACCGCGGCGAGCAAATTATCCGGAGAGTAAGTTATCTCGGCATTGTTGGCAGGGGCTTGCGCGTGCGCCAGATCATAAGCATGTTCCGCAGCTTCGTGCCGGGTGAACTGCCGCTGGATCCTGCTTAGCGGATCAACCCCGGAGCGCATTAAATCTTCTTTGGCATCGTCCAGTTCATCCTGATCGAATTCATGTTGCGCCTGGGTCAAGTCGAGTTGTTGTTGGAGGCTGTCCTGGCGGTCGGCGCCCGCGGTGGCAAGCTGCTTCTTCAGTTCATCGATCCGGTCCTGGTCGGCTTTGACCGTGGCTTCCGCCTGGTTGGCGCGAGCGTACAATTGACGGGCTTCGGCGGTGAGCGGAACGGGATGTTCCGCGGCATTGCGCAAACCATCGGCGAAGGCCAGGTCCACCTCGTGGTCCGCTACCTTCATCGCCTGTTCTGCTAGCTGCTTTTCTTCCCGGTCGAGCACCAGGGATGCCAGTCTCCGGGCAGTCTGTAACGGCTGTTCGTCCACCAGCGGAGTGCGGTTCCCGGGCGTCATAGACGTTTCCGGCGCTCCCGATTCTCGAGTCAGAATAAGTCCGACGGCGGCCGCAACCACCAGGGCCAGCAATCCGAAAGTTGCCATCCACTGCCGAGGTTTCATCAACCTTCCCTTGCGAAGTATGTATAGACCACGCCATTATACGGTTGGTCTGTGCGGCTGGAAGTCTGCCACCGGCAAATGGAAACACCAGCGTAACCTGCCCGCTGGGTGCCGAATCCCTTAGAATTCGGGGCATGTGTGAGTTGCTCTCAGAGATTGGGGGAAGGGATTGGCGGCCGGTATCCCGCTATACTCTGGCAGCCTGGCTGACTTTTTATGCGGCGTTCCTGGTCTATGCTTTCGCCAGACACGGCGAATTTCTGTTTATCGATCTGGCCAACCTGGTGGTCCACGAAGGCGGACACTTGCTGTTCGGCTGGTTTGGGCCAGCCCTGGGTCTGTGGGGTGGAACGATTTTGCAATGGCTGGTACCTTTGCTCCTGGCCGCATACTTCTTCACCCAACGGCAGACCACGGCCTTCGCTTTTTGCCTGTTCTTCTTTTTCGAGAATTGGCTCTATACCGCGACTTACATGGCTGACGCGCGCGCAATGGTATTGCCGCTGGTCACTGCCGGCGACTCTGATTACATCGAGCATGACTGGAACACGATTTTCTCTGGTTTGGGCGTGTTGCCCTATGACACCCGTATTGCCGCGATCCTGAGCCTGCTGGGCTGGTGCGGAATGCTGGCGACAGTCGTCTGGCTCACGGCACGTGCTCAGAATCGCCAACCTGTTCATTCCTGAAATAACTGCGCGGGCATTTACAGCACGATCAAATGCTAAAATCCTTCGTCTTTCGGAGGGTTCCATGAGAACTACATTTTTTGCCTTGGCGATCGTTGGTTTCAGTGTTTTTGCGGCCGGCGATTCGTCAGCTTCGGACAAAGGTGCAGACACGCTGCGTCGCCTGGAGGCAGAATTCATGCAATCCGCGATCGAACATGGATCAACCGGCTACATGTCCTACTATGCCGACGATGCTGTGGAGTTGCCCAACGGAGCCGTGATACTGCAGGGAAAAGAAGCTATCGGCAAGACTATGGGATTCTTGGATAATAAAGATAACCGCCTGACCTGGACGCCGGTCGGAGCGGACATTTCGGCCTCCGGCGATCTGGGCTATACCTACGGCACCTACGAATTTCACTCCAAAGATAAGGATGGAAAGTCCGTCGTCAGCCGCGGAAAGTACACCAGCATCTGGAAGAAGCAGAAAGACGGGACCTGGAAGGTCGTCCTCGACATGGGGAATGCCGATCCAGAACTCAAGTAGCGACGCTTTTCTTGGCGTCCTTTGTGTTAAATGCTTTTCTCAAGAGCTTAGCCGCCAAGCGCGCAAAGAAAGGCCGCGCGCAAAGTGAGGATCATTTGCGGAAGTGATTGCGAATCGCCTCGGCCTGAATGCGGGTCACAACCGAGGATAGGGCCGCCGCATCAGCTTCCCTTACCGCCTGCACGCTGCCAAAATGCTGCAAGAGTCTGCGGGTTGTGCTCTCTCCCACGCCCGGGATTTCCAGCAATTCAGTCGAGCGGTCGCGCATCTGCCGGCGCTTCCTATGGAAGGTCACAGCGAAACGGTGGGCTTCATTGCGGATCAGTTGCACCAGATGCAACACTGGGGAGTGGTGGTCAAGGACCACGGGCTCGTCTTCCTGGCCGCACACGTAAATGATTTCCTCACGTTTGGCAATGGCAGCCATCGGTTGATTGATGATTTCAACCGATTCGAGCGCCTGGGCAGCAGCATGTAACTGCCCCAGACCTCCGTCAATCAGAATGAGGCTGGGCATTTTCTTTTTCTCTTCCTGAATCCGTTTGTAGCGTCGGGTGACAACCTCGCGCATGGAAGCAAAATCGTTCACTCCATCGACACTGCGAATAATGAATTTGCGGTAATCAGATTTTTTCATCTGCCCGTCTTCCCACACCACCATCGACGCCACCGTCTCCGCGCCTTGGATGTGCGAGATGTCGAAGCACTCAATGCGATGCGGTAATTCCGCCAACCCGAGCGCTTCCTGCAGAGCCTCCTGAATGGCCTGCGTATTCGGCTTCATGACGCGGAAGCGCTGATCGTAAGACTGCTTGGCATTGTTGCCCGCAAGATCGAGGAGGGCGCGTTTATCTCCGCGCCGCGGGACCAGAATATGCACTCGCGTGACGCGCCCTGCCTCGGCCGCGATCTGGTCGGAAAGCAATTCTTCCAGCATTTCGCGATCTTCGAACTCAACCGGCACATAGATGTTGCGCGGGATATAAGGCTGGCCGATGTAAAGCTGCTTAAGCAGAGCAGAGAAGAATGCGCCGGGATGAAAGTCTGGATGGGAATAACCGGCGTCCAGTCCGGACGTAGCCCGGCCAGGCTCCGTGAAGCTGTCAGGCGGGTCTTGCTCGCCCGCAGAAGCGAGAGCGGCGGTCCCCACACAATCTGCTGGCTCGACGGCGGCTTCCGGTTCGGGCAAGTCTTCCCAGAAAAATTCGCGGCGGTCGAGCACGCGTCCGCCTCGCATATGGAACAAATTCACCGCCAGCATTGCATTTTCGTAGTGATAACCAAAAACGTCAGCGTCGTCCCCTTCCACCCCAGCGATGCGCTGCTTCTCCTGCAACTGCTCGACCGTGGAAATCAAATCACGATACTTGGCCGCCCGCTCATACTCTTCGGTCGCGGCAGCTTTATTCATTCGCTCCCGTAACGATCGCGACAGATCCGTGGGCCTGCCTTCAAGAAACAGCTTCACATCCCGCACCGCCTCCTGATACGCCTCCGGCGTTGTCAGGCCCTCAACACAGGGGCCCACGCAACGGTGGATGTAAAACTGCAGGCAGGGGCGCGGATGGTAGCGCGTGAGGTCAACCTTACAGGATGGGACGAGAAAATAACGATGGATCAAGTCCACGATGCGGTACGCCAGGTTGGCCGGGAAATAGGGACCGAAGTATGCGCTGCCATCTTTCCTCAGCCGCCGCGTGACATAGACCCGTGGAAAACGTTCGCCCAGAGTCAACTTTATATAAGGATAAGTTTTGTCATCCCGCAATAGTATGTTGAAGCGCGGTTTCTTCTGTTTGATCAGATGGTTTTCGAGCGCTAGTGCCTCTTTCTCATTGGCGACCACAATGTAGTCGACATCTACCGCCTCCCGCACCAGTGTGCCAGTCTTGGCATCCTCTACCCGGCCCTCGTGGAAGTAAGAGGAAACGCGGCTGCGCAGATTATTTGCTTTTCCAACGTAAATAACCTCTCCTTCGGCGTTCTTGTAGAGATACACGCCGGCAGAAATAGGGATGGAACGAATTTTCTGCTGCAAATCCATGTTTAGGCTGTACCTCTATTTTAGTTGAAATAATGTGGAGCATCCCGTTTGCCCCGACACAACAACTGCGACAGGGTTGACAAAGAAACCTGAATCGTGGAAAGATTCGCCCGCCTCACCGCTCCATAAAAAGTAGTCCCATCGGGCCTTACCAACACAAGGAGATCCAGGAAATGAAAAGAATTGTGCGTGCTACTTTCGTCGCTCTCCTGTCAGCTCTCTTCTGGACACAACTTGCCAGCGCTCAACAATCGGCTAACGTCTCAAACCCGCCTCCATTCAAAGACATCGGTGCTCTTGTCCGCCACGTCCAGTCCCGAAGCAAAGCGCCATTCCACCGCGATGGCGCCCAGCTTCCCAAAGGCGCGGCTGCCGAATTGCTACAGCATCTTGCCCGGGCCGCGGCTAGCACCGCACGCGGTCAGAATGTGAAAGTAAATCGCGACCGCAATCCCTGGCCGAAGGCAGAAATTGGCTCCGCGGTTGATCCCACGAACGGCAACAACTACGTTGTCATGACCAATGACTTCCGCGAAAATTACGACCACATGTTCTACCACGTCTCCAGCAATGGAGGTCTCAGTTTTACGGATGATTCCATGGTAGGAGGAGCTGATCCGGTGACTGGTTTCATCCCTCTTACCTTTCAGAGCGATCCGGGCGTCGCATTCGACACTCGCGGCCACAGCGTCCTGTCGACTATCACCGGCAATCTGATCTTTGACTTCGGGAATGACTACTTCAACAATGACACAGAGATTGAAACTGTCGTAGGTTACGGACACGGCGCCTACACTCTTCTGTTGCCTACCCCCATAGATGATCAACCCTGCAACGGAACTTTTACCGGAGCGTTCAACTGCCCTGCCCAACTTGACAAGCCTCTGATCACCATCGACAACGTTGCCGGCAGTCCGAATAATGGCGCGGTTTATGTCTATTACACGCTGTTTTGTCTAGGGGCTGGTCCCACTGGCAATCAACCCTGCAAGGACGGAAATGCGGTCGTTCCCGCAGGCTCGTCGGCCATTCTGGTAGCTAGTTCCCCCGGAGCCGGTTTAGCTTTTGGTCCTCCGAAAAAAGCCAGTGGATCCTTCCACAATGCGCAGTTCTCCGATCTGGTTGTCGACAGCCACGGCACACCGCACATCTTTTTTGACGACTTCTCCGACCCGCTCTTCGTCCGCATGTACGAGTCGACTTTGACGGCTGGCGCCTGGGCGGTCAAGCCCACTCCGGTCGCGACCTTCATTTTCAGGGGACTTGCCAGCATTAACTGGGGGTTCCGAACTAATGGAACTGTCGCGCCCGGCTGCGGGATCGACGGCGATACCGCCTATTGCGCTTTCTCAGCTAATCAGATCAAGGACGGTCACCCCGAGAGCGGCGCCAGTGTATATGTCGCCGTAGTCGACACTTTCTCGGGCGCTTCAACCATCCAC
>CATPBY010000433.1 GCA_955652845.1 uncultured Terriglobales bacterium
AAGCTCCGCAGTTCGGAACGCGGCCCTTTGGGCAGCACCCTCCGCACCGGATACAGCACGCGCTCCGGCGAATACACCCGGTCAAGATACTTCGCCACCTTCCCGCATAAAAAGCCACGCGTAACCGGATGCCCTGGATCGCCCGTGATCCTGCTCGCCCGCCCATCCTCCACCGTAATCAGCACACCGCAGGCATCCGGACAATCGTGCGGACACGCGGCATGCACCACTTTTTTCACGTTTCAATTATACGGTGCTTCCGCCAGGAGACCATCTCGACAATCCTTCACAAAACAGTACAGGACGGCCCCGAAGGGCCGCCTGGTGGTTATGTAATTCGTGCTTGCAGGGTCTTACGGCAACACTCGCACGCGTCCTGCGACCACCACTGGCTTACCAGTGTTCTGATCTTTGAACACCAGACCGCGAGCCAACAGGTTGGTTTGACCCGCAGTCTGCAGTCCGGCCAGCCCGTTGATGTTTACGAATGTGGTCAAGTCGCCGGTGTACACCGTGAACGGTCCAGCCGCCGAGTAGCTCATCAGAGCATCGTTCTGCATCTGGAAATTACCCTGATTGCTGCCCGTCCCGCCGGTGATGTCTACACTGTTCTGAACCAGCGATCCCACCACGCCCTGGCGGCGCAACGAGACCATCAGCGGAGTAAAAATTCCGCCTTGATAAGTTCCACCGATGAAGATGCGCTGACCAACCACCAGCGAACTATCGTTGAAAACCTTGCCCGTGAGCCAGTTGTCGAAGAAGCAAATGTCATACTCGGTGATCGCGCTCAGATTAATGGTCTGAACCGAGTCCAGCGGAATCGTCGCCGACAGGCCTTCGCCAAGCTCTTCACCAACGAACATGGTCACTGTCTGCACCGGGCCGCTTGCGGGGTTCACCGCCAGAATCCGGCCAGAGATGAACGCCAGATTGGTGGTTATAACTTCAACATTGCTGGCGAGAATACTGCCATCCGCTTGCACCGTACCCGAAACCGAAACGATCGAACCGGACGGTATGCTGGCCAGAGTATAGGTGCCATTGAAGACCGTCGACGAAGTGACGTCGATGACTTCCTGGAACCCGTAGGGACCCTGCATGGTGAACGAGTTGCCAGCCACATTCACGGAGACGGCGTTGCCAGTGAATTCGGTGATCTGACCCAGTTCGTCTGAGGCCGAGACCGCCATCACATCTACCGTCGGGTTAATTACGCCGGTGATCTGACCGCTGCCATTCGTGGCTAGAGACTGGCGCAGATCAAAGTCCATGTGCAAACCAGCGAGGCCATTGCTTCCTACTACCAGCGGCTGCCCTGCGGGAAATGAAACCGTAACCGTTGAGTTGGTCAGCGACCCAGTCAGGGACTGCACCGAAGGCGGTGTAGTCGTCAAGTCGACATAGTCGATAACCGGGGCGGGGTTGGTGGCTTCAAAAGTGAAGGTCGCGCTGGTGTACGTTCCAGCCGGAACGGTATTAAATCCCAGCAGGGAACGAAGTCCGATCAGCCGCCCGAAGTCGACCGCTGTTGGAGTGGAAAGCACCTGCACCGAGGTCGAGCTATTGCTGAGTGTGATGCTGTTGATGGTGATGTTGAATGCTACGACGGAAGGCAAGGGCGCATCCTCGCCAGTGACGAACACCGTCGAGTTGCCCGATCCAGATGTTGTTGACGAAGTACCTCCGCCGCATCCAATCAATGTCAGCGCTGTCAGCGCAAGAACAACTGCGATTACTGATCTTTTCATCGAAAAGCTCCTGTTTACAAGATTGTTTCGGGGGAGCCAACTAAATTCTGAATACGCGATTGAAAACCCTGTCAGTGTAGGAAAGTTGCATTACTCGAGGACAGGTTACGGAGGTAATTCCCGCGCTGGACGCGGCTTTTGGAGTGGCTGGAAAACTATCTAGTTAAGTTGGCGCGGAATGACAATTGGAGGCGATACGACGGGGGCATATTGCCGGCGGCTACTTGATCCCAACGTAGATATCGACCTGCGAACTCTGCGGATCCCGACTGCGCTGATCGTAAACCTCGAAGTCTGCCCTGTAGGCGCGAGCACCGCCCAGTTGTGATGTATCGTCCAGACGCCAAATGCGCTGCCAGGCCTCGGAAACAATCTTCTGCACCGAACCCTTCGCACTGGTTACAAATGCGTATCTTCCTTTAGGCACTTTTTTCACCACCATGCCAGGCGGAGCCGCGGACCCATCGCTCACCTTCGCCCCGATGAGATAGGTATACTCCCCGTTTCTGTCACCAGCGTAGTCCGTATAAACAACGAAAATGTACGGTTCCACCTTGTGAGGGATTTTCTGCAGAATTCCTTCCTTGAAAAACCTGTCCCACTGTTTGGGAATGGCGCCACCGCCGATCATTTCTTTGGCATTGCTCGTGCGGGCTTCGATCCCAGCCACCGAAAATTCTTTCAGCTCGACAATTTCCGGTCGAATTTCGGCTTCCGAAGCCATACCCATAAATGTGAAAGCAATCGCCAGCGCGGCCAGCATGGCGGAAAGGTTGTGTCCCGCCGCTTCATGAGAAATTCTTTTCTGACAACCAGGTGACTGGCGGATGCTAAATCTCCATCACTTCCTTCTCTTTTGCTTTGCTCATCTCTTCCATTTTCTTGATTTCATCGTCGGTGAGTTTCTGGATTTCTTCCATCGCCCGCTTCTCATCATCCTCGGTGATTTTCTTGTCCTTCATTGCCTTCTTGATGGCGTCGTTGCCATCGCGGCGGATGTTACGCACCGCGGTGCGGTGCTCCTCAAGCACCTTGTGCAGATGCTTGACCATGTCCTTGCGGCGCTCTTCGGTAAGCGCAGGGATCGGCACCCGGATAATCTTGCCATCATTCATTGGGTTTAGACCGAGGTCTCCCGTGCGGATGGCCTTTTCGATCGCTCCCAGCGATGAGGAATCAAAGGGCTGAACCGTAATAAGCTGCGCTTCCGGCGCGTGCACCTGCGCGATCTGGTTCAACGGCATCTGCGATCCGTAGTATTCCACGTTGACCGAATCCAGCATGTGGACCGAGGCGCGGCCGGTTCGCGTCGCAGCCATTGCTTTGCGGAAATCTTCCACCGCCTTGTCCATGCGCGTCTTGAGTTGTATGTATGTTTCTTTCAGGCCAGGAATCGCTGCCATCGTAGCTTGAGCCATTGTCAGCTCCGCAAATGAAGTAATCAAAACCCTGCATTATAACCCTAACAAACTGATGTAAACGCGGGCGTCATCGCCCCTGTTGAGCAGATAGGCGCCAGCGCGGGCGCCGCCGCCCGCGCCTACATCAGGCGCTTACTAGGGAACCAATTTTCTCGCCGCTGACCACTTTCCGGATGTTTCCACTCTGGTTGAGGTTGAAGATGATGATGGGAAGATTATTGTCTTTGCACAGCGAGATGGCGGTCGAATCCATCACTTTCAGTCCCCGCTTGAGCACGTCCATGTAACTGATCTCGGCGAATTTCTTCGCGTCTTTGACCAGCATGGGATCGGCGTCGTAAATGCCATCTACTTTGGTGGCTTTGAGGATGGCTTCCGCTTTTATTTCCATGGCGCGCAGCGATGCAGCGGTGTCCGTCGAGAAATAAGGATTGCCGGTGCCCCCGGCAAAAATTACCACTCGCCCCTTTTCGAGATGCCGGATGGCGCGCCTGCGAATGAAGGGTTCAGCGACCTGATTCATTTCAATGGCCGATTGCACCCGGGTGTAGACGCCTTGTTTTTCGAGCGCATCCTGCAAGGCGAGCGCGTTAATCACGGTAGCCAGCATACCCATGTGGTCAGCGGATACACGGTCCATTTCCTTGGCCTGCTCGGTTACTCCCCGAAAAAAATTGCCGCCACCCACCACGATGGCAATCTGCACTCCCATCGATCTCACGTCCGCCAGTTCCGCGGCAATTTCGTGAATGCGGTAGGGATCGACGCCGAACCCCTGAGTCGCGGCCAGAGCCTCGCCCGATAGCTTAAGGAGAATGCGCTTGAAGACTGGAGCTGACATGAGTGGTTGTATTGTAGCGCCGGCCGTACTTCCGCATCGCGGCCAAAAAAAGGACGCCCGAAGGCGTCCTGAAATCACTCAGCTTTTTGGTCTGGTTTGGTGATCGCGATGGTCTCGCCGGCATCGCCGACTTTAAAGCGGGCGAAGCGGCGCACCGCGATATTCTCGCCCAGCTTTCCGATCTTAGTCGCGATCAGTTGCGAAATGCTGACCGTCTGGTCCTTGATGAAGGGCTGCTCCAGCAGGCAGACCTCCTCGTAGAACTTGCTCATCTTACCTTCGACGATCTTCTCCACCACCTGAGGTGGTTTGCCGGTCGCCGCTGCCTGGGCGCGGTAAATGTCTTTCTCGTGCTCGTAGGCCTCGGGAGTGACATCTTCCTTGCGCACAAACTTCGGGTCGCTGGCCGCGATATGCATCGCAATATCGTGCACCAATTCCTTGAAGTCGTCGGTGCGGGCCACAAAGTCGCTTTCGCAGTTTACTTCCAACAGGACGCCGATTTTGCCCCCCGCATGAATGTAGCTGGTAACCGCGCCTTCGCTGGTGACACGCGTCGCCTTTTTGGCGGCCACGGAAACGCCGCGCTTGCGGAGAACTACGACCGCCTGCTCCATGTCGCCCTTGGCTTCCGTCAGGGCCTGTTTGCAATCCATCATGGGCGCGCCGGTCTTTTCCCGGAGTTCTTTCACCTGGTTAGCGGAAATATTCACGGTAGTTGTGCTCATTTCTGATAAATCCTTACGGGTATAGATGCACCCTGACAAACTTTGACCCGCGCCGGACGACGCGCGGGTCTGAATCCTTCAGGCGCTAAAGCCCCAGCTTCCTGGCTCTTTGCGGCACGGCTAACGCCGCGCCCTTTCACTTTCAATTCGCGGGGCACACACCACGCGAACCATGAACGCAGTGCCCCGACACAGTTCGACGATACTGCTTAATACGTCTGAGTCTCGACCTGGGGAACGTCCTCGGCAGCAGATTCCTTTGCGGCGGATGGCAATTTGCGCGCCCCCGTGCCCAGCACCTCTTCCATGCTGATCTCCTCGGCCAAGCCGTTACCCGCAGCCGCTTCCGCCGCAACTTCTCCCTCTGGCGCGGGCTCGCTGTAAACCGCTGCGGCCAGATCAGCGACCTGCTTGTCGTTCATCAACTGCGCGCCCTCGGCTACCGAATCCGCGATCTTGGAGGCGAACAGCCGAATCGCCCGAAGAGCATCATCGTTGCCGGGAATCACGTAATCCACTTCGCTGGGATCGCAGTTTGTGTCCACCACCGCAACCACCGGGATCCCCAGCTTCCGCGCCTCGCGCACCGCGATCTGCTCTTTGTTGGAATCAATAACGAAGATGGTGTCAGGCAGGCGGCTCATATTCTTGATGCCCGCCAGGTTGGCCTGCAGATGCTTTCGCTCGCGCTCCAGCTTGATGACTTCTTTTTTAGGTAGCAGCTCGTAGCGCCCGTCCGTGGCCATCTCGTCGAGTTCTTTAAGCCGCTTCACCGACTTCTGCACTGTCACCCAATTGGTGAGCAGCCCGCCCAGCCAGCGCTGATTCACATAGAAACCGCCGCAGCGCGTCGCCTCTTCCGCGATTGCGTCCTGCGCCTGGCGCTTGGTGCCCACGAACAGCACAATCTTGCCTTGGGAGGCCAGATCGGCCACAAATTTCGACGCTTCCTTGAACATCTTCAGCGTCTTTTGCAGGTCAATGATGTAAATCCCGTTGCGCTCTCCGAAGATGTATTCCTTCATCTTTGGATTCCAGCGCTTGGTCTGATGCCCGAAGTGAACCCCCGCTTCGAGCAACTCCTTCATGGTAATGTTAGCCAATCAACCTCCTTGTTAAGTCTG
>CATPBY010000434.1 GCA_955652845.1 uncultured Terriglobales bacterium
GGATTGGCGCGGCGGATTCGCCGCTGCGCTTACGCTAAGTGCGGCAAATGGTTCTTTGCCAAATGGTGGTATCACAACAATTTCGCACGGAAATGTGTTCACTGCGGCTTACCCAAATGGGCAGACCCGAATGCAGGATCGAGTCAGCGAGTGTAATCGCCTGGTTGCGGCAGCTACGCTGTGAACGCCATTGGGCAGTCCCATCATTCGCATACCGCTTGCGATGAGCTTTTCGCTCCACGCTCTTTCGCAGCAAACGTGCCATCAATGCTTGTGCCGTCACTGAATCCCACCTCGAACTTGCCCGAGATATGAGGACTGAACACGTGTCCCATAAAATGGTGTACTGAGTAAGTCAAGGCCTGAACCCGTGCGCTTTTGGCGTTCGAGCAAGCGTTGCGATTGAATGTGCTGCACAATTTCCCTACAGCATCCACCCAATCTGTGATGCCAGTTGGCCCGAGCATTGACGGCATCATTAACACTAACTCTTGCCCAGATCGTTGTTTCGGGAAATGGACCAAATGTAAATGCATGTCCGTTGTTCCGCTGCCAAACGGTCCCGATCCGCACGGAATAGTCACAGTGAATCCGGTCGCATCGGCGCCCTACGTTACTGCTGAGCACAACAGCAGGGCGGCTAGCGGGCAAAAGCGATTCACGTAACCAAGTTTATTGGATGTCGGCTTCTGGACTTGAACAAATGCGGAGCGCGAACAAACTGTCGCAATATCGCCATTACACTCAAAACCCCTCAATCGAATACCAAATCTGTATCCACTAACTAGAAACTCGCCAACGCTGTCCGTAAGGTCGGGTGCAAGCTACTACGCATCAACTGAGTAAACGGTGGGACGAAAGTGTCAGTTTGCAGTATCCTAGGCCTCGCAGACCCCATTCATGGGGTGAAAGTGGCGAGGAAATGCAAGAAAAGCAAATTTATGTGAGTCTTGGCGGGTTGCCACTCTCGTTTCAACTGGAGTGGCCGTTCCACCGGTCAACTTCCGGAGCGGACTTTTCAGTGCTGCATGCGGACATTCGACTGGAGAACTCAGGGGGGCTGCATGCGCCGGTCGCGGTCAATTTGTCGGCGACGGTGCGGGAGGTGATGCCTTCACTCGACCCGAAGGATGCCGAGGGCGTGGTCATCAATGCATTGCGCAAAGAGGTGGACCGGCGGCAGATTGAGTTCTTGAAGTCGGGCAAGCGCGTGCCGGTACAGTTTTCCAGTCGTCATTACGATTTCAAACGCAGCAAATGGATGTTTGGAAAGGCCAGCGAGGAGGAAATGGCGCTACTGATCGCGCGCAAAGTTTATTGGCAGACGCGGCTGGCCGGAGAGCCGGCTTGGGTTGGCGATCCTACGGAAGCGCTTTATGGGGAGACTTCGGTGGAGCACTTGCTGGCAATAGCGGGAAAGCTCGCCGGACAGGGACTGCTGAAAATGGCTGGCGGCCGGGCGACGGCGGAGGAAGCGCTTATGGCGCAAGCCGAAAAGTTTGAGGGAGCCATGCAGGCGGCGCTGGATGAGTTAGAGAAGAAACATGCGTTCGAGAGAGGGTAATCAGCCTGCATTGCCGAGCCTAGATCGGCATGGACGGGCGAGACGCCCGTCCAACATATTCGCTACTGATTCCTCATGGCGTCGATCATCTGAAAAAGCTGGCTGCGATCGGTGACTTCGACGTAAGGCTTGCCTCCAGGCTTGCTGCTGACAATATAGATGGTGGGAGTCTGATGAATCCCGATGCGGCTTCCTAAGGCGCGTTCGGCGTTGACTTCGGCGGCCAGCTTTCCTTGCGGATCAACCACGAAAGGCAAATCCACTTTGTGCTCGGAGGCGAACTTGTCGGCAAAGCTGCGCAGGTTGGTGGGAATGATCTCCAACTGGTGCTGGAAGATGTAGTCGCGGAAATCGTAGCCCAGTTGCGGAGAGCGCGCGTCGAAGTAGTGAGCGATCACGGCGGCGTCAAAGGACCAGTTGTGAATCGGGAGAGGGAAGTCGTGGCGCACGACCGGGATCTTATAAGTCTGGCCGGCATTTTTGATCACAGGCGCACTTATTCGACATTGCGGACACTGCAGGTCCTCAAAAACCACCAGGGCCACTTGCGCGCCTTTGGGCGGCTTAAGGACCGTGCTGAGATCCTGAGCGGAACTGATGCAAGCAATAAACAAGGCAAACGAAGCAACGATGGCGGAGCGCTTAATCATATTTGTTTAGATGCGAGGGGACGCGTATATCTCCTGATATCTATGGTAACCGAAGGGGAAGGGGAGTGTCAGGTTACTGGGGGCGCCATCGCGCTTTTGTTTCCGAAGTGCCCTGACGGCGCGACGATCACAGGAGACGAAGCTGGCGTCGCTCAAGAGCCAGAAGCTTTTCTTTGAGAGGAAGGCCGCCACCGTATCCGGTGAGCTTGCCATTGCTGCCGATGACGCGGTGACAAGGAATCACGATGGGGATGGGATTGGAGCCGTTTGCCAGACCCACGGCGCGGGAAGCCCTGGGGTTGCCGATTCGGCGGGCCAGTTCGCCGTAGGAGATGGTCTGGCCAAACGGAATGTCGCGGAGACGCCGCCAGACCTCAAGTTGAAATGATGTGCCTTCGGGAGCGAGCGCCAGGTCGAAGGCTTCGAGGTCGCCAGAGAAGTAAGCTCGAAGCTGGCCAACGGTTTCTTTCAGTGGGATTGGATTTTCCTTCCAGGAGGGATCGAGCGCGGGAGGTTTTTCCCTGGTGAAGTCGATCCGTCGCAAGCCAGCATCATCAGCGACCAGGAGCAATGGGCCAAGCGGGCTTTCCATCTGAGTAAAATACGTGGGGCTCATGGTTTGGGGATCCTGTCAGAACGTTTATAGCGGGTATCGAAGATCCAGTTCAACCAAGGATATCGCAAGCGTCCGAGAGTCTGCCCGTCAGAGAGTCTGCCTAATGCGGACGTTATAAGCCGATGGCAAATGGCATAAGGTGGAAATCAGTTTCACAGTTTTACTGGATGGCCGACGTTTGCTGACGGCGTTTTCCCTGAATCCCGATGTAGACGTTTACCAGCGATACTGCGGCGGGGGTGACGCCGGGAATGCGGGAGGCGTGCGCCAGGGTGTGTGGTCTTACTCTTGTCAGTTTCTCCTGCATTTCGCGGGAGAGGCCGCTGATCGAACGATAATCGAACCAGGCGGGGATGGTGCGCTGTTCAGCTTTTTTCAGGCGCTCGATGGCGCGGTGCTGCTGCTGCAGATAGCCTTCGTACTTGATTTCCGTTTCAA
>CATPBY010000435.1 GCA_955652845.1 uncultured Terriglobales bacterium
CGCCACAAAACAACAAGGAAGGCCCGCAGCGTTCGCTCCGGGCCTTCATCGATAGTCCTAACTTACAGGCGCCCCATTAACGCAAGCACGAGCACAATGACCAGAACCAGGCCCAGCCCGCCGCTCGGGTAATATCCCCAGCCGGAGCTGTAAGGCCAAGTTGGCAATGCGCCGATGACCAACAAAACCAAGATAATGAGCAAGATAGTTGACATTGAATCCTCCCTGTTAATGCCTCAACTTCATTGGTTCGCGGTACTGTCGTTCCCTGCGTTATCAGTGGTTGGCGCCGGCTCGGAACTTCCTTGCTCCCTGGCCTGTCCAGAATACTTTCTTACCGCAGCCAAAAACGGAGCACTTCCAGCCGGTGGTTCAGTGGTGCCGTTAAGAATATCGGAAAAATCGACCATCTTTCCGTAAAGGATACGAGTTTCATCTTTATCCTGGGTAATGGCAGAACCATTGAGGTCGATGCCGGCAAATATGCCGCGAGCACGGGAATAAGTTAACACTTCCGCCTTCATCTTCCAATCTGTGTCGGCGCCCGCGTCGCGACCTACCGGCCCGGCGGCCGCAGAGGCGTCCGCGCCCAGTTTGAACTTACTCGACAGCAGGTGCTGCATTCCCTGGTCGTTGGTGACGACCATTACCAGATCAATTGCCTGGCCTCCGAGTTGCAAACCCCAGCTGCCGCCCGTAATGGTGAGGGGCGCAGGAGCGCTCCAGCCATTAGCAGTTCGGCAGGTTGCAACACCTTTGCCGTGACTGCCTCCAATACCGATCGCAACTTTAACCATGGAAGGCACGACCGCGATACATTTGGCATCCCTCATTACCTTGTCGGGAATTGCTTTGTCTGGAGTGCCCATAATTTCGGTCAGCACGTTGGCCGAAGCTTCCAGTCGTTTGTCGATGTCGGACTTGTCCTTGTCGGCTGCCCAGCTGATGCTTGCCGCGACCAGCACTATGGCAGCCAGCGCGGTTAAGGATTTCGTGAGTGATTTCATTTGTTACCTCGTAAACTTCGGACTTCAGGATAATTCACCCAATAGCATAGCTTTGGGGCTAGATGCCCGACCATCCAGTGCAGCCCTTAGATGGTCGGGGGATATCACTTAGTACGCTTATGCAAAGACCGTCATGCGGTGGCCGCCAACGAATTCATCTGCGCTACTGGTTGAAGCGCGGGGACAGGGCGGGGAGGTCCGCCGGCAGGCTCCGTAGCACGCAGGCTAGCCCGCGAACGCGAGCGGATTGCCGAGGTGGAGCGCAATTTCCGCGGAGTCAGAAACTCCCGGATGCGCAGCTTCGCCTTATGCAACTGGGATTTCGAATTTCCCACCGAGCAATCCAGCAATTGGGCAATTTCACGATGCTCGTATCCGTCGACTTCATGCAGCAGGAAGATCGTTCTGTACCCGTCAGGAAGCTCCTGGATTGCCTGGGTCAGCGACAGACGGTCCACGGAACCGCTCAAACGTCCGTCCTTGCTTCCGTACTCTCGCCGGACTAACTTGCCTTCATGCTCGTAGGGTTGGTCTAAGGAAAATTGACGCAGCGTCTTTTTTCGGAAGTGCATGAGCACGGTATTCACTGCGATGCGATACAGCCACGTAGAGAGCGCAGAGTCACCGCGAAAAGTCGGCAGCTTGCGAAATACCTGCAGGAAGGCGTCTTGAGTCAGGTCCTCGGCTTCCGCGGCATTGTTGGTCATACGCAAGCACAAGGAATAGATACGCGCCTTGTGGGAGTGGAATAAGGCGGCAAATGCGTCCGCATCGCCTTGTTGCGCGCGCTTGATAACATCGGGATCCGTCAAAATGGCAGTTCCGCTCACTGGGGGTCTCCTTTTAGTAGGCCGGGCTTTGATTAGCGAATCCGGACAATCAGGAAGGTAGAGATGCCGCAAATAAATGTGAATCCGGCACAACCTGTATGGGTTTGCAGATGTTGCTGTAGCGGTTTGGAGGACTTACCGCATTAACTGAACTGGTTATCGGTGTTTAACCCAGGTGATACACAATGCGACGCCCGTCTAGCGCCCAGCGCGGGCGAGGACGCGCGCGGCTTGCATTTGAGCGCTTACAATGCTGGTTCGGAGGGCGAATGTTGAAATCACGCAGGCAATTCTTGACCTACTCATCTCTTGGCATGCTGGGCGCGGCCACCAGGCGGTACAGCGGCGCGCAGACAGAAGACCTTCCTCCTGGGGCTCCCCCTGCGTTTGGCACAACTCCGCCAGTGGGGCCCGAGGTTTCATCGTCCACGTTTTCGGAAGCAGAGAAGCTTGTACAGGTGACGTTGACGGGAAGCGAGCGTACTGTGGCGGCCGGCAGTTGGCGTACAACTATGGCGGCGCTTTATGAGCGACGCACGGGTCCGCGCAAGGTGGCCCTGGACCCAGGTCTCTCACCGGCCTCGCAGTGGAATCCGGTTCTGCCCGGACAGAAATCCGGTACCACTCGCGATCGATTTGTGCGCAGCAGGATTGAGACCATACCGCTTCCTCAAAAAGATGAGGACATTGCCTTCGCACCGGTAACCCAGCTTTCCTTCTGGATTGAGCATCGCCATCTGACAGCAGAGCGCCTTACTCATCTTTATTTGAAGAGGCTTCGGCAGTTCAATCCCAAGCTTCGTTGCGTGATCACATTGACGCCGGAGCTCGCGCTGAGTCAGGCAAAAAGGGCCGATGCCGAGATTGCCGCCGGCAAATATCGCGGTCCGCTGCATGGAATTCCCTGGGGCGCCAAAGATCTTTTGGATACTGCCGGGATTCCGACAACTTTTGGCGCCGAGCCATACCGGAACCGCCTGCCGGAGAAGAACGCGGTCGTGGTAGAGCGTCTGCAGGCGGCTGGAGCGGTCCTAGTTGCCA
>CATPBY010000436.1 GCA_955652845.1 uncultured Terriglobales bacterium
GATCCATGTAGATAGCGCTGAATCGCCACGGAAACTTGCCAGCTTACGAAATACCTGCACGAATGCGTCCTGGGTGAGGTCTTCGCCTTCCGCGATATTATTCGTCATGCGCAGACACAGAGAATAAATTCTTGTTTTGTGCGCGTTGAATAAAGCGGCAAAGGCGTCCGGATCGCCCTGCTGGGCGCGCCTTACCAAATCCGAATCCAGGGGAACCGTACTCGCTGCATCATCACTGTTCACTGGGGTCTCCTTGTCTCGCTTAACGACGTCGTTATAACCACACTACCCGCCGTTTACATCCGGCAGCGTAGTGTCATAGTTAAAAAGGGTCCATCCGGTCCAGCCTGTAGGCGATTTATGGTTGTTTCTGTACGAAAAATTCTGGACGGAATTTGAGCTGGAAATGAAAAAGTTTTCAGCCCGATTTGCAGTAGTTCTTCCGTGCTAGGTGCTTGACGGAAGATAAGGTACAGAGAAACATCGAGAGCTCTACATAGTCGGCTGGATTGGCGGCCAGACGGGGACAACATATGCTGCGCCCAGTTCAAATTTTCCTCAAACGCGCCTACCTTTTCGAGCAGGAGCTGGTAAATGTGCTGGCTCCTGCTTCTCGCCTTACAAATCGTTAACCGAAGGTTCGGTAAGGATTGCGCGTCACAGGAAATCCAGGGCGTAACGGGGGCGACTGGCGATAATACAGGGCTGTCCGGATAGTCGCTTTCAATCCCGGTAAGATATTTTGTCAGTCTGCCCGGGCGGAGGGCATTCGCTGGCTGTACAATCCCAATTTGTCAATCCTGCCTCTGCCCAATAATCTTCTTTCGAGGGTTTCCGATTGCTGAACCAGACTGCTCCAATCGTGTGGCCAGGTAAGCCTTACCCTTTGGGGGCGACCTGGGACGGTGAAGGAGTGAACTTCGCCGTCTTTTCGGAGCACGCGGAAAATATCGAGCTATGCCTCTTTGACGAAAGCGGGCGCCGCCAGATTCATTGTGTATCGATGCGCGAACAGACTGACCAGGTCTGGCACTGTTATTTGCCGGAGGCGCGCCCGGGCCTGCTGTATGGCTACCGGGTGTATGGCCCCTACGAGCCGGCACACGGGTTGCGCTTTAATCATCACAAACTGTTGCTCGATCCTTATGCCAAACAGGTGCAGGGCGATTTGAAGTGGAGCGACTCGCATTTTGGCTATCGCATCGGGCACAGGCTGGAAGATTTATCGTTCGACCGCCGCGACAATGCCTCGGGCACCTTGAAGGGAGTCGTCGTCGACTCTTCGTTCACCTGGGGCAGCGATCATCCTCCCCGGATTCCGTGGCACCAGAGCATTATTTATGAGGTGCATGTAAAAGGCTTCACCATCCGCCATCCGGATGTCCCCCCGAGGTTGCGTGGAACGTATGCGGGACTTACCACCGCCCCGGTTATCGACTACCTCAAACGGCTCGGAATTACCGCGGTCGAATTGATGCCGGTCCATTGTTTTGTGGACGACCGGCAGCTGGTCCAAAGAGGTCTGCGCAACTATTGGGGTTACAACACCATCAGTTTCTTTGCACCCGAGCCACGATATTCTGCCACCGGAAAGCTGAATGAATTTAAGACCATGGTGAAGGCGCTTCACTCGGCTGGAATCGAGGTCATTCTCGACGTCGTCTACAACCACACCGCGGAAGGCAACCAGCTTGGCCCAACCTTATCGTTTCGCGGCATCGACAACCCGGTATATTACCGGCCCTCCCCCGGCAACCCCCGCTTTTACATGGACTACACCGGCACCGGCAACACTTTGAACATGCGCCATCCCCGAGTGCTCCAGCTCATCATGGACAGTCTTCGGTATTGGGTGCTGGAGATGCATGTGGATGGCTTCCGATTTGACCTGGCCGCGACTCTGGCTCGTGAGCTGCATGAAGTCGATCGGCTGGGAGCGTTTTTAGACATCATTCACCAGGATCCGATATTGTCTCAGGTAAAACTTATTGCCGAGCCCTGGGACCTGGGCGAGGGGGGCTACCAGGTAGGCAAGTTCCCAGTCGGCTGGGCGGAGTGGAATGATCGTTATCGTGATGCGGTCCGTTCTTACTGGAAGGGCGATGGTGGCCAGATCGGAGAATTGGCCTACCGCATTACCGGCTCAAGTGATTTATACGCTCGCAGCGGACGCCGACCTTATGCCAGCATCAACTTCGTCACCGCGCATGATGGGTTCACCCTGCAGGACCTGGTCAGCTACAACCAGAAGCATAACGAGGCCAATGGGGAAGACAACCGCGACGGCACCGACAACAACCGCAGCTGGAACTGTGGCGTGGAAGGACCGACAGACGATCCCGATGTGAAGGCGCTCAGGAGTCAACAAAAGCGAAATCTCTTAGCTACGTTGCTGCTCTCGCAGGGCGTGCCTATGCTGCTGGCCGGCGACGCTATCGGTCATACGCAGCAGGGAAATAATAATGCTTACTGCCAGGACAACGAAATCAGTTGGATCAATTGGGATGAGGCGTCGGCTGATCTGGAATTGCTGGCCTTTGCCCGGCGGGTGATCGCGTTGCGAAAGGACCATCCAGTCTTCCGGCGGCGAAACTTTTTTCAGGGACGGGCGATTAAAGGGGTGGGGGTCAAAGATATTTTGTGGTTGATGCCCGATGGCCGCGAAATGACCGATGAGGAATGGGGACAGGAGTTCGCTCGCAGCCTCGGGGTGTTGCTTTCAGAGAAGCTCTCGGGGAGGTAGACGAACGAGGGCATCTGGTCACCGATGAGAATTTTCTGCTCTTGATGAATGCCTACCACGACCAAGTCCCATTCCAACTGCCCGCGGTTGCTTTTGGTCGAGGATGGCTGGCGTTAGTGGACACCTCTTGCCAGACCGCCAATGGCGCTCCAACCTTCTACGATGGCGGGACAAGTTATCCGTTACGAGCGCGATCTTTAGTGTTGCTGCAAGAGCGTCAGGAAAATCAGGTCCGCAGCAAGGACCGCCGGCATGAAGCGTAGTCATGTCATGCCATTTGGAGCGGAGTGCTGCGAGAATGGCAGCGTGCGCTTCCGGCTGTGGGCGCCGAAAGCTCGAAGTGTCGACTTACTTTTGTGCGATGCCAATTCGCTGACGCTGTCATTATCCCCACAAAGTGAAGGCTGGTTTGAAATCGTCACCAATAAGGCGGCCGCCAGCTCTCGCTACTTTTATCTCATTGATGATCGAGTTAAAGTGCCGGATCCAGCCTCGCGTTTTCAGCCTTCAGACGCGCATGGACCTAGCGAAGTTATTAATCCCGCCGCCTTCGATTGGGAAGACCAAGCCTGGCGCGGCAGGCCGTGGGAAGAAGCAGTCATCTATGAGATTCATGCAGGCGCATTCACCGATGACGGTACGTTCGCCGGAGTTCAGCAGCGCCTCGATTACCTGACGGACCTGGGAATTACCGCACTCGAACTCATGCCCGTCTCGGATTTTCCCGGAACCAGAAACTGGGGATACGACGGCGTGTTGCCCTATGCCCCCGACAGTTCATACGGACGGCCGGAAGATCTGAAAAGCCTGGTGCAGGCAGCGCACGCACGAGGGCTGATGATCTTTCTTGATGTGGTCTATAACCACTTCGGCCCCGAAGGAAACTATCTGCGCGCGTATTCGCCCCAATTCTTTACCGATCGCCATCGAACGCCCTGGGGCGAGGCCATCAACTTTGATGGTGCAGGAAGTCGCACAGTCCGGGACTTTTTTATCCACAACGCTCTGTACTGGCTCGGGGAATACAACTTCGACGGATTGCGACTGGATGCGGTGCACGCGATTGTCGACGATTCCGAACCCGCCATTCTTGCGGAATTGGCGGAGATAATAAGAAAAACATTCGAACCAGACCGGTTCATACACCTGGTGCTGGAAAATGGCGACAACAATTCGCATTACTTAAAGCGCGACCAAAACTCTCGCCCTCGGTGGTACGACGCCCAGTGGAATGACGATATCCACCATCCCCTGCACGTCTTGCTCACCGGTGAGACGGACGGATACTACTCCGACTATTCGCACGATTCGACGCGACAATTAGGTCGCTGTCTCGCCGAAGGTTTTGCGTTTCAGGGTGAATTCTCCGCATACCACGGTGCTCCTCGAGGGCAGCCTAGCGTTGATTTGCCGCCTACGGCTTTCGTCTCGTTCCTGCAAAATCACGATCAGATAGGAAATCGCGCCTTCGGCGAGCGAATAGTGAAGCTGGCGGATGAAGAGGCGATCCGCGCAGTAATGGCGATTTTGCTGCTCGCGCCATCTCCACCCCTGCTTTTTATGGGACAAGAGTTTGGCGCAAAAACGCCGTTTCTGTTTTTCTGTGACTTTGGCGGCGACTTGCGATCTGCAGTAACTGAAGGAAGACGCGCGGAGTTCGCGCGGTTCGCGCAGTTCAGCTCAGCTGAAGCGCAGCACCATATTCCCGATCCCAACTTGCCGCAGACCT
Source organism: uncultured Terriglobales bacterium (assembly GCA_955652845.1). GTDB lineage: Bacteria > Acidobacteriota > Terriglobia > Terriglobales > Acidobacteriaceae > JABCYV01. Next base: position 4,473 of record CATPBY010000436.1, read on the forward strand.
TTATTAATTCCAAGCTGGATTGGAATAGCCTGCAAAATGCTCAGTCGCAAGACTGGCTGCAGTTCTATCGCGAGCTGCTTGCAATCAGAAAGAAACAGATTGTTCCATTGCTGAATCAGACGGAATCCAGCGCCGATTTTGCGACTCAAGACAGCGGCGGTCTTAGAGTCGAATGGCGATTCGGAGCCGCCACAACTTTGACACTGCTAGCCAATCTAGGCAATGCTCCGCTCACTTTTGCGGCTCGTCCTTCCGGACGGATCATCTACGCCATTCGTCCGGAGTTAGCGGAAGAACTCGATCGGCATCACGCGCGGGCTAAAATGCTACCATGGTCGACCGCGTGGCTTCTCCATCCATGAGATCACCCCGCATTCCGCTGGCTACCTACCGATTGCAGTTCAATCGTGATTTTACCTTCGTGCAGGCGACCGCATTAGTGCCGTACCTAGCGGCGCTGGGTATTTCCCATTGTTACGCCTCCCCTTTCCTGAGAGCCCGGCCAAATAGCACTCACGGTTACGACATCATCGATCACAACGCGTTGAATCCTGAGATTGGCACCCCGGAAGAGTTCGATAGCTTTGTTGAAGAGCTGCGCGAACATGGCATGGGGCTGATTCTGGATATTGTGCCCAACCACATGGGAGTCATGGGCAGCGACAACCTGTGGTGGATGGATGTCCTGGAAAACGGCGAGGCCTCCAATTACGCGGAGTATTTCGATATCGATTGGCAGCCGCTCAAAGAAGAATTGCAGGGCAAGATTCTGGTGCCGGTGCTCGGAGATCAGTACGGCATCGTGCTTGATCGTGGCGAACTCAAGCTGATATTTGCCGCGGAGAAAGGGGAGTTCAGCATCCTCTATCACCAGCATAGGTTCCCGGTGAATCCGCGCGAGTATCCCCGCATTCTGGGATACGATCTGGCGCGTATCGAACAAAGCCTGAACGCTCAGCATGAGCAGTTACTGGAGCTTCAAAGCCTGATTTCTGCTTTCAATCACTTGCCGCCACGGCACGAAACCTCCCTCGAAAAGCGGCAGGAACGAATCCGAGACAAGGAAATTCATAAACGGCGTCTGGCGACGCTCTACAACCAATCGAAAGAGATCGCCGCCTTCATCGACGAAAACGTCCGCCGAATCAACGGAACTCCCGGGGATACCAGGAGTTTCAATGACCTTCACGAACTCATTAAAGCGCAGGTGTACCGTCTTGCCTATTGGCGTGTGGCCGCGGATGACATTAACTATCGCCGGTTTTTTGATGTTAACGAACTTGCCGGGCTACGAATGGAGAACGAAGCGGTTTTTGAGGGAACTCATCGCTTTGTGCTGGACCTGGTAAGGCAGAGAAAACTTGACGGTCTCCGCATCGATCATCCCGACGGGCTTTATGACCCCGCGCAATATTTCAGGCGACTGCAGTCCGGCCTGGATCCTGACGCACGGCAGCCAGGAAGAGAAGCCGCAACCTCCGTCTATGTGGTGATTGAGAAGATACTCACCGGAGACGAGCAGTTGCCCAAAGACTGGCTTGTGCAGGGGACCACGGGATACGACTTTACCAATCTGGTCAATGGTTTGTTTGTGGACCCAACGGCCCTTCGCAAGATGAATCGAGTCTACCGGACGTTTGTCGACTATCCAGTAAACTTCGACAACCAGGTGTACCGCAGCAAGAAGATCGTAATCCATACATCGCTGGCGAGCGAATTGAACGGACTGGCAAGTGTGCTCAGTCGCATTGCTCTCTCTAACCGCCATACCTGCGATTTCACTTTGAACAGTTTGCGAGATGCCATCAGCAGGATTGTCGCCTGTTTTCCGGTTTATCGCACGTACATATCAGAAAACCAGATTTCGCAGGCTGACCGGCAATATCTCGAGCAGGCCATTGAGTGCGCGAAGCAGATGAGTCCAGGTTCGGACACCAGCGTTTTCGACTTTACCCGGAGCGTCCTGCTGGCGCAGCCGGGGAACGGCCAGGGAGCCGTGTTCAGGAAAGCGGCAACTCGCTTTGCCATGAAATTCCAGCAATTCACCAGCGCGGTGATGGCCAAAGGGATGGAGGATACCTGTTTTTACCGATACCACCGCCTGGTTTCGCTTAACGAAGTCGGTGGGGATCCGCGGACGTTCGGGGTCACTCCCGAAGCTTTTCATGACAACATTCTGGAGCGGACCAAAGCCTGGCCCCACAGCATGCTGGCGACTTCGACCCACGACAGCAAGCGTTCCGAAGATGTGCGGGCACGCATCAATGTGCTTTCCGAAATTCCAGGACTTTGGCGCAAGAAAGTGCGCCGCTGGCGCGAGCTAAACAAGAATAAAAAAAGAGTGATCGCTGATGCCGAGGCGCCGTCGCGCAACGATGAATACCTGCTTTACCAGACTCTCATCGGGGCTTGGCCGCAGGATCCCGCTCATGCGAAAGACCCAGCTTTTTCGGAGCGAATCAGACAATACATGCTCAAAGCGGTGAGGGAAGCCAAGGAAAAAACCAGCTGGTCGAATCCCAATGTCGCTTATGAAGAGGCAGTTGACGCATTCGTTGCCGCCATTCTTACGCCCGGCCCTTCCAATCAATTTCTAGAGGATTTCTTGCCGCTGCAGCAATATGTAGCGCGCGTGGGATTGTTCAACAGCCTCTCACAAACCCTGATCAAGCTCACCGCGCCCGGGGTGCCCGATATCTACCAGGGCAATGAGTTCTGGGACTTCAGCCTGGTCGATCCCGATAACAGGCGGCCCGTCGACTATATGAACCGCCGGCACATTCTAGAGGAGTTGCAGTTATTCGGCCTTCAATCCTGCGCCTGTCTTAAGTCGCGAGTGCGACAGCTCAGCGAAAATATGAGCGATGGGCGAGTCAAAATGTATCTGACATGGAAGACCTTGTTGCTTCGAAAACAATACCCATCGCTATTTCAGGAAGGAGAATATGTTCCTCTGATTGTCCACGGGGCATATGCCAGGCACATCATCGCCTTTGCCCGGCGCCATGGGGATGCGGCCGCCGTTGTGGTAGTACCTCGCCTCTGCGCTCAACTACTTAAGGACGCCGCTGCTTCTCCTGCTGATCCGGCGATGTGGAAAGATACGCGGGTTGAGATTAATCCCGGCGGCAACTCGGTGGCCTGCCGCAACGCGTTCACCCTGGAGACGGTAATGCCGGAAAAATCTCAGGCTCCGGCATGTCTTTCGGTATCCCGATTGTTTGAAGACTTCCCTGCGGCTGTTCTGATTATGTAGGCGCGGGGTCCTCGCCCGCGCCTACGTGTGCTTACGCGGCTTTTTTTGTCGCTTGGCTGCGTCCTGCTTTTTTTGTCCGCACTGCTTTCATGGCTGAAGCGTGGCGCGCGGCGACGCCTCGTTTCCGGGCGGAGCTTCGCGCCTGCCTGGAAAGCGACTGCGGCGAGGCGGCACTGTGGCCTTCTTTCTTGAGGGCATTCAACGTCGCACGAGAACGGGTGCTGGAGGTCTTACCGCTGGATTTATTCTGCCCTTTTTTATTGTCGCGGCTCCCCTGTTCCCTGGTACTCGCTGAAGCTGTGCCTTTGCGAGGGGTTCCCAATCTGACGCCGGCGCGTCGGGCTTTCGAAAGCCCAATAGCGATCGCCTGCTTGGTGGATGCGGCACCGTGCTTTCCTTCCCGGACATGATGCATTTCCTCGCGCACGAACTCTCCCGCCTGGGTGCTGGGAGATTTGCCTTCCCGGGCATCTTCCCGGGCGCGCTCAATGGATTCTTTTTCGGGCATATAATCCTCCTCTTTTCGGCAGCCTAGATCGCGCCTGAAGCCATTTGAAATCGAATGGGTTCTGTAATCTTCCCAACTGATTACTGTAGACGCTCACCCCTTCCCCAACAGCGTGAGACCAGCGTCCCTGCCTATGCCGCTTGATTCTTTGTCGTCTGGAGCGCCACTTGTCTAAGATCATTGACGAAAGCGCGCATCTTCTGGTGACGAGATTCGGAGTCCTGGGCACGGAGAATCGATGAAGGATGGACGGTAGCTATAGCGAAAGGAGCCAGCGGGGAGGCAATTCTCTCTCCACGATGCCGGGTGACGCTGAACTCTTTTCCGAACAGCGCCTGGGCAGCAGTTGCGCCAAGGCAGACTACGGCCTGCGGTTTGACCACGCTGATTTCCGCCTCCAGCCAGGGCAGACACGCGTGAATTTCGGAGTAGCGCGGCTTCTTGTGGATGCGGCGCTTACCCCGTGGAGCGGGGACCCACTTGAAATGCTTTGCCACGTTCGTGACATAAACTTTTGCGCGGTCGATTCCAACC
>CATPBY010000437.1 GCA_955652845.1 uncultured Terriglobales bacterium
CTTGCGTTTGTAAGAAGCACTCGCAGCGGGCAACTCGCCTTTCGTTGCCCGACACCACATCCTTCCATCCGCTGCCCCCGCACATCGGGCAACTCTGTGGTTGCTCAATTGGCTTGGCTGCTGCATTTTTGCGCGTAGCAGTCCCAGCAAGTTCCCCACTGTGTGAGGCCAGACTGCGGATGAACTGAACATTCTTCTCTTCCATTTTCTTTCTTAAGTGTACCTTCAAAATCTAGATAAGAAGTCCTGTTGTCATCTGTGGATTTTGAGGATTTACTTCTCCTTCTGTGGAATTTTAGTACCTGCTCATTGTAGATCTCTACCAGCGTCGGGTTGTAGATCCAGACAGCATCGTCAGTTGTCGAGCCCTCGCGCTCGAACATGCGCATCAGCGGAGCAGATTCTTTCTCGAAGTACTGCCGCGTGCGCGCATTCGCAAGGCGCCACAACTGCCCGTTGTCGGGCAAATATCCCGGTCGCGCTGAAATCCACGATTCAAACAACAGGTTCAAATACCAGGCCTGCTGAAAATCTTTCAAATCTCTGTAGCGGAAGTCCCCCACGAGGCGGTGAATATAAAACGGAAACCATTCTCGGATTTGATTGCGGCGGGAACTCACGAGTCCAGAGACCATTTAATTTTTTGTTGCCTGAACTTTGCGGGAGAAGCGCGCCGGGCGCAAGCGGAAAAGTCGGCTCCGCTGTGTACATGTTGTGAAGATGTGGGACAGACTGTGGAGGACGGAGGAAAACGAGGATGGAGAGAACTGAACGCGTTCGAACGGCAGCCCAATTGTTACTGCGAAGAAACGCGAACAACTGCGGCATTCCCTAAGAGAATCTTGCTTATTGATTACGTCGCCGCTTGGTGCGCCGAGAATCGGTGGAGGAGCCATCCTGATTGGCAGCCTGGCGAACAATTTGCAGAAATGCCTGCGCCTCGGACCGCAGCGGACGATGACGAGGATGAATCACGTCGAGGCTTCGCCGTAACGGTTCGGCGTCCGCAATCTTGATGGAAATAAGTTTGTGCAACTGAAGCTCGCGTCCCACCGCGAGTTGCGGCAGAAATGCCAAGCCAAGCCCGCGCTCCACCATTTTCTTGGCCGTCTCAATCGAATCAACCTCAAACGTCACATTGGGGACCAGGCCGGCGGTCCTAAAAAGGCTGTGGGTAAGCGTCCAGTCGCTCGAACCCCGTTCGTAAAATATTAGCGGCCAGTTGGCAACAATCTCCAATCGTGCATGCTTGGAATGCACGGGGCGCTGGCTCGAGTGCGCCACCAGCAACAGCGGGTCATCCCGCAGGCTCAGAGTTTCGACCTCGGGATGGTGAAGGGACCGGGCCAACCCAATCTCCGCCTCCTCGCCCAGGACCATTTCGAGCACCTCCTTCGAATGCCCGGAACGGATACTTACCGTAACATTAGGGTGGACACGTTGAAAGTGCTTCAGCACATCCGGCAGGAAGTAAACGGAAATGGAAAGAGCCGCAGCGATCTGGAGAGGTCCTCCGCTGCCGGGTTGCTGCTCATGGACCGCCTGCCGGGCGAGTGCCGCTGTGCGCAAAAGTTGCTCAGCATAGGGTCGCAGCGTTCGCCCTGCTTCTGAAAGAGTCAGCCCTCCACGGGATCGCGCAAACAAGGAGATGCCAAGAGATTCTTCGAGCGCCTTGATGCGAGCACTCACCGCCGGCTGGCTTATGCGCAGTGCTTCCGCGGCGCGATGAAATCCCCCGAAAGTCGCCACCGCAAGGAAGGTTTCTATTTGATCGATTTCCATAGGTCGAGCTTTTCTGGCTAACCCACTCCGGTCTGGCCTGACAATACCCCGTTATCGTGGTGCCACCTGCGATCATAATTGGTTATCAGGCCGATAGAAACAATCAGTTTGACTGATTGAGGCACTTGAACCAGAATCCTGTTCGCGGCTTAGCTATGGCGCGCGGCTGGAACGCGCACCCTCCCTGCTCTTTCCCCGCTTCCGACCTGGGAAGTTGTGTGCCAGATTTCGGATAAGGTGACAAAAATTGGCAGGAGACTATGGCGACTTTGCAACCCCAGCGGTCGCGTGCACATCTTTTGCGGCTGTAGATTGACGCAGGACTGGGAAACATATGGCTATTTCGCTTGCTGACGCCAGTGCCGCCAGAGGTTTCAGAGTCAATTATCCACCCGCTGGTCTGTCCAGTGAACATGACCTCGCGCCGGGATTCACAAAGTTTCTGGCTCCATTGCACGAGCGCTTTGCGCCCCGTCAGCAGAGTCTCATTGCGGAGCGCAGGAAAGTACTTGAAGAGGCACAAGCAGGGCATCAGCCGTCCCATCGCTACCCCTCCTCCCAGGTGCGCAACGGGTGGCGAATCGAATTGCCGGAATGGTGCCAGGACCAGCGCAACCAGATGACAGGCCCGGCAGACGATGCCGAACTGGTAGTGAAGATGCTCAATTCGGGAGCGCCAGGCGTGATGCTCGACCTCGAAGATTCGATGGTGAATGAGTGGGAGCACCAGCGGCTGGGCGTGGAAAACATATTGTCGGCGTTGCGCGGCTCTCTCACATACTTCGACCAGAAAAAGGACAAGTTGGTGACGATTAAACCCAGTCCAACGGTCCTCTGGATACGGCCGCGCGGATTGCACATCCAGCAGGGTGGAATCGTCGGGCGCGCGATGACCCCGGCGCCGCTGTTTGATATAGCCAGCATTGCCTACCGCATTGACCCGGCAGAACTGAAGCATCCGCTCTGCTTTTATATTCCGAAGTCTGAGTCAGCGGATGAGGCGTTGTGGTGGCGCGATCTGTTCCAGGCGATCTCGGAAGCGCGGGGGTGGCCGCGGAATTACATCAAATGCATGGCTCTGGTGGAGTCTCATCCGCTGGCTTTCCAGATGGAAGAGTTTCTCTACAACCTGCGCGATCACATCCTCGGATTGAACCTGGGGCGCTGGGACTACATGGCCAGCCTGATTCATTTCAATTTGAATGATCCTGAGTGGGTGCTGCCCGATCGCAACACGATTCCGCACGACGTGTCCTTCTTTCAAAGACTGCGTGAGTTGATGCCTGAAATCTGTCACAAGCGTGGCGTGTTGGCCATCGGCGGGATGACTGCATTGTTTCCCAGCCGCGAAGATCCTGAACTGAATACGCGGGCCTTGTCTGTGTTACAGCAGGACAAAAAGAATGAGGCTGACTCGCTGATGGATGGGGCATGGACGGGACATCCCGATCAGAACCAGATTGCGATCGAACAGTTTCCGTTTCCTAATCAGATTCAGTCGCGCAGGCCTCATGCGGAGCGTTATCCGGAATTGCGGCCGGCCCCAAAGGCAGTAGGCCGCCACACACTTGCCGGAACGCGGGCAGCGGTGAAAACCGTGATCCGCTACCGCAACGGGGTGCTTCATGGCAAAGGGGCCAGCCTGCTCGATGGCTACATGGAAGATCTCGCCACCGATCGAATTTACCGGCTCATGATCGCACAACGCATGCGGCACCGGGACAGCGTCGCGGTAAGCGATGACTCAGGAAAGATCGTAAAGCACTCCCCTGAATTGATCAGTCAGCTGTTTGATGAGGAAATGGAGAAGCTTCTGGCGGCCCCCAACGGGACGGATTCTGGCACAGTCGAAACTTTTCGCGAGGCACGACGGGTTTGTGAAGCAATGGTGTTGAACGGGGAGTTTGATCCGGTTTAAGCGGTAATTGATAAAAGGGGAAAAACATGGCAACCAATGGAAAAAGTTCAGGACAAATGATGGACTGGTCTTCAAACCCCCGCTGGGCCGGGATAACCCGACCTTACAGTCCAGAAGATGTTCAACGCTTGCGAGGCTCGCTTCATATTGAACACACGCTGGCTCAACAAGGGGCCGAGCGGCTTTGGAACCTGCTGCACACCGAGCCTTATGTCGCTGCCCTGGGGGCGATGACCGGCAACCAGGCAATCCAACAGGTAAACGCCGGATTGCAGGCGATCTACGTAAGTGGATGGCAGGCCGCCGCCGATGCCAATGATGCGGGACAGATGTATCCCGATCAGAGCCTTTACCCGGCTGACAGCGTGCCGAATCTTGTGCGCCGCATTAATCAGGCTTTGATGCGTGCCGATCAGATTCATCACGCTGAAGGGCAGAATGGTATCCATTGGTTTGCCCCTCTGATTGCCGATGCCGAAGCCGGTTTCGGCGGCAATCTGAACGCCTTCGAGTTGATGAAGGCAATGATCGAAGCGGGCGCGGCTTGCGTGCATTTCGAAGATCAGCTTTCTTCCGCCAAAAAGTGCGGACACCTGGGCGGCAAAGTTCTCGTGCCGACCGTGGAAGCGATTCAAAAATTGGTCGCGGCCCGGCTGGCTGCCGACGTGATGGGTGTCCCAACGCTCATCCTGGCGCGAACTGACGCCAACAGCGCGCATCTGCTGACCAGCGATATCGATCCCCGCGACCGTCAGTTCCTGACGGGCGACAGAACCCCTGAGGGCTTTTATTGCATCCATGGCGGGCTGGAGTCGGCCATTGCGCGCGCTATCTCTTATGCGCCTTATGTGGATCTGCTGTGGTGTGAGACTTCAGAACCCAACCTGGATGAAGCCCGGCGCTTCGCCGCTGCCGTGCATGCGAAGTTTCCGGGCAAGATGCTGGCCTATAACTGCTCGCCATCCTTTAACTGGAAGAAGAAGCTGGACGATGCCACGATCGCCCGCTTCCAGAAAGATCTTGCCGCCATGGGTTACAGATTCCAGTTCATCACCCTGGCCGGTTTCCATTCTCTAAACTTGAGCATGTTCGAACTGGCCCGGGGGTACGGGCGCAGCGGAATGACCGCGTACGCCCAGTTGCAGGAGCAGGAGTTCAGCAACGCTGACCATTCTGGATATCAAGGTGTAAAACACCAGCGATTTGTGGGTACCGGCTACTTCGACATGGTGACGCAGGTTATCGCGGGTGGAAACTCGTCTACGACCGCGCTGGCCGGATCGACTGAGGCGGAACAGTTCAGTTCGACCAGCATCGCGCTACCCGAAGTATCGTCCGAGAATGCTCTGCCAATCTCCGGGAAATAGCATTGGGAAGCAAAGTTTAGGCTTGACCGCCGCTCTCTTTCACCTCGAAACAGTGCAAGAGAGCGGCTTTTTCATTGCAAAATCGGCCAAGAGCCAGGCGTTCGGCCAGGGCCAGACGCAAACTCGGCAACTGGCGCGGATTTCCACAGTTGACTTTCGCTAAGGACGGGCGCTAAATAGGGCCGCCAGGTTTCCTACTCAGCGCGTACATTTCTTTTCACGTCCGCGTTGGGCGCAAACGAGACCTGCCAGGAGAGAGAATGAATAAAGCCGATCTCATTGACCGAATCGCAGCTGGCTGCCACATCAGTAAGGCCCAGGCAGCTACGGCTATCGACACCAGTGTCGACAGCATCACCTCTGCTCTGAAAAAAGGAGATCGGGTGGCGCTAATTGGCTTTGGCACCTTCTCAGTCTCGCAGAGAAAAGCCCGCAATGGGCGCAATCCGCAGACCGGCGCCACCATTAAGATCGCTGCTCGCAAAGTGGCAAAATTCTCACCCGGAGCTGAGCTCCGCAAGGCAGTCAACCGCAGCAAGTAGGACGAACTCTCAGATCTGGCGGCAGGGGGTCGGCCCTGCCGTTTTTTATTGCGATCCTTACACGCGAGATTTCTCCCCTGGCGGGATGACGCATCAGAAACAACACTGGAATTCAAATTGAGCCGCTATGTTCTGAGGATCCCGTCTTCCTGTAAGTTGCTGAATCCTCCGGTCGTCCGTTAGAATCTAAATGCTCGGAATCGAGGTCAGAGAGTCATGAAAGCAGCCGTTCATCCCGCTTACAACGAAGTGCGCGTCATGTGCGCCTGTGGCAACAGCTTCGCCACCCGCTCCACCCATAAGGGTGACATACATGTGGAGATATGCTCGAATTGCCATCCTTTTTACACCGGAAAACAGAAACTGGTGGATACCGCGGGCCGCGTGGAGCGTTTCCGCCGCAAGTACGCAAAAAAGGAAGAGGCGGCTCCCGCGAAAAAGTAGCCAAGTTTGCAGCGATTCCTGGCTCAGCCCTCGCCGATGGCGGGGGCTTCGTCTTGTGTGACCAAGTAGAATAAGAGGCCGTGCGCAAGCAATTCGAAACTTCGCGTGACATAGACGCCGGCATCCTCACCCGTGCAGCCCAGACGCCAGTTCCGGCGCGGGTGTCGATCGGCGGAGTCGCAATCGCTCCCGCCACCGTGCTCGCTCCCATGGCCGGGGTCACGGACACCGTTTTCCGCCGTTTTATACGCAATCTGGGGGGCTGCGGACTGATCATGACCGAATTCACTTCGGCTGACGGCGTCCTGCGCGCCAAGGACAAAAAAGCTAAGCGGTATCTCCATTTCTACGAGGACGAGCACCCAATCTCGGCGCAGCTCTTCGGAAGCGATCCTGAAGTAATGGCGGAAGCCGCCCGGATGGTCGAGGGCCTGGGCTTTGATCTGGTGGACCTGAACCTGGGTTGTCCGGCGAAAAAAGTGGTGAAATGCAACGGCGGTTCTGGGCTGCTACGTGATCTGCCAGCGATTGGAGAAATTTTCCGGGCAGTTCAAGCTGCGGTGAAGATCCCTTTCACCGTCAAATTCCGCGCGGGCTGGAATGATGACAATATTGTTTGCGTGGAACTGGCGAAGATGGCCGAAGACTGCGGTCTGTGTGCGGTGGCGCTTCACGCACGTACGCGGGAACAGGGATATAGCGGTAATGCCCGCTGGGACTGGATCGGGGCCGTGAAGCAGGCGGTAAAGATTCCGGTGATAGGAAATGGCGACATACGCTCGCCCGAGGATGCTTGTGCCATGGTGGCTCAAACTGGATGCGACGCGGTCATGATCGGCCGCACCGCACCATCCAATCCATGGATCTTCCGGCAAATCCAGCAGTATTGCGATTTCGTGGGGAGTGCCAATCTCCACATGGAGACAGCCGCCCTCGTCTATCCGGTCGAGCAAAGCTCGGCGGGTTTTGGTTCGAACGGAGCGGAACCGGGCCTTCGGCCCGGCGGACAGCCGAGGTCGGCTGCGCGGGCAGCTTACGACCAGCCTGACGAGGCCGACCGCTACCAGATGATCCGCACGTACTTTCAAATGCTGATCGAGGAAGAACTGCCCGATGCGGTAGGCAAAATGAAGCAGTTCGCCTCCTGGTTCACTCACGGGGTGCCGGGCGGCGCTAGCCTGCGGAAGGCAATCTATGAATCGAAGAGCGCACCCGAAATATTAGGCAAAGTAGTAGACTTTTTCGAAGAAAGACTATGTGGTGCGGTTGGCCCTTCGGCAGGCCCGCGCCCGCGGGAGCTAGTCGAATAAGTCTGCCGATCTAGTCGCTTTTGCCACCAGCTTTCCGTTCTCATCTTTCTCCACGCAGGCCCAGGGCGCATTCGGATCATGGGTGAACACAGTTAGCCATTTTCCCGGGATCGCCCGCGCGTAATAACGCTTCTTGCTCTCGAGGGTTTCGAGCGGATAAAGATCGAAGGCCATCGCCCAGTTCAGATCAATGTGCGCGGTGGTGGGAATCAGGTCCGAAATGTAGCATGCAGTCTTTCCTCCGCTGGTAATGATGACGGCTTGCATATCCCTGGTGTGCCCAGGGAAGACTTGCACCGAGACGCCAGGAATAACTTCCTGATCACCGCGCAGTAACTGCATCTGGCCGCTTTCCACCAGTGGATCGTAGTTCTCGCTGAGGTAGCTGACCGCGTCGCGCTGATTTTCGTGGGCGTGCCTCCATTCTCCTTCCTGAACGTAATACTTTGCCTTGGGGAACGTTGCGGCAAATTTGTCACCCGCTCGTATCGTATTCCAGCCGCAATGATCGAAGTGCAGATGTGTATTGATGACGATATCAATGTCTTCCGGCGCGAGCCCGAGAGCATCGAAGTTGTCCAGCAACTGGGCTGGCTGGCCGTACTGCTTGACCATTTTTTCAGGCAGCTTGTTCCCAATTCCAGTCTCGATCAGCACAGTATGGCGGTCGGTGCGCACGACCAGTGAATTCAAACCTGCAGGTACTCGATTGTTTTCATCCGCATTGACCATCTTTTGCCACAGGATTTTGGGAACTATGCCGAAGAAGGCTCCGCCATCGAGGGGATAGATCCCGTCGGAAATGGCCGTGAGTTCGAAGTCGCCGAGAGTCAGGCGGAGCATGGTCAGGTCCGATCACCAGCCTATCAAAGCTGCCTAGCTCAACTCGTCCCCGAGGCGCGAGTGGCCCCTGTCCCCCCCACGATCCGGGAACTCTTCCCACAGCGTGCTAAAATCACCCTAGCGCGATTCTTCTGATGCTTCCAGACGTTCAGAATCTCATGGAGTTGCAGCAGGCGGACCGGGAGATCCTTCGCCTGAAGGATGAAATCGCGGCGTTGCCCAAACGCGTAGCCGTGATTGAACAGAAGCTGGCAGGAACCAGGGCGGTGCTGGAAAACGCTAAAACCGCGGTCAAAGCTGACGAAACCGCTCGCCGCAAGTACGAAACCGCTATCCAGGACCTGCAGCAGAAGATCTCCAAGTATCGCGACCAGTCGCTCGAAGTAAAAACCAACGACCAGTATAAAGCGCTGATGCACGAGATACAGTTCGCGGAACAGGACATTCGCGCTAATGAAGACAAAATTCTGGAACTGATGGTCAATGCCGAGGCGCGGGAAAAGAGCGTGAAAGCCGCTGAAATAGAACTTAAGGCGGAAATGGCGGAGATCGATAAAGAAAAGAACCAAGCTCGACAGCGCACCGTAGAAGACGAGAAGCAACTCGTCGAGTGGAACAGCAAGCGCGACAAGGCTCGCGCTGGAGTCAATGCAGATTTGCTGCGGCACTATGATCGGGTGTCGAAATTTCGCGGCACTGGCCTGGCTGAGGTCCGGGACCAGAAGTGCGTGGGTTGCCAGGTTATGCTGAGGCCGCAGACCTTCAACGAAGTACGCGGCGGGCAGATGGTCATATGTGAGTCCTGCCAGAGAATTTTGTATTTCGATCCCGCGAGCGAGACTGCGGAGCAGGCCACCGCGGCAACAGCGCGTCGTCGTCGTCTGCGTCCCAAGGCGGATGCGGATCAGGCATGGTACTACCGCTCCGAATACGCTGACCATGGAGAGGTGTTCGCTGTCTTTATCAACTCTGACGGAAGCTCCAGCCGTCGCGTGTACGACGCTCACTCCGGACGCAAGCTGGGGGAGACAGAAGTCCTTCCGGGCGATTACCACATCGCTTTCGCTTCAGACCTGGTGCACACAGTGCGCCTCAACGGTGCCTGGCCGGCCGCTGAGATTGAGGAATGGGGCACCGAAATGCCAACCCGGGCGCTGGACTCACTGTTTGCTGACCTGTTCGCTGCCCGTGCGGAAACCGCCAAGGGCCATGTTCACGCCAATTCTGCCGAAGCGATAACCTCGGAACATCCTGCCGCCAGTTAGTCCCCAGGCATGCACAACTGAATTTCAGCTCTTCTTCGCCTGAGGCGCCCGAAGGGGCTGTCCCTCCATGGGCCGAGGTAGGTTTAAGATTCCCTTCATGAGTAAGAGAGTTCCTGCGGCCGGACTTCCGGCGCTGAAAATTTCCCGCCGTGGCGCAGGCCGGTTGCACAAAGGCCATGTCTGGGTATACCGGTCGGATATTGTCTCGGTTGATGGAATCCCACCCGGGGCACTGGTCAATGTAAGCGACGAACGGGGCCGGTTTTTGGGAACGGCGTTTTACAGCAGCACTTCGCAAATTGCCATACGAATGCTTTCTTCAGAAGCAGTCAACGATCTGGGCAGCCTGCTGGGGAAACGGATCGAAACGGCAATTGCCTACCGGGAAGGAGTCGTCGAGGACACAAATGCATATCGAGTGGTTTTCAGCGAAGCCGATTTCCTGCCTGGTCTGATCGTGGACCGCTACAACGACGTGCTCGCATTGCAGGTCTTAACCCAGGCGATGGACGCTGAGCCGGTGCGCACACGAGTGATCTCTGAACTGAGTGAACAGCTGAAGCCTGCGTCGATTATCGAGCGGGTGGATCCCAGGATCCGTGAACTGGAGCAGCTTCCCTCGCGAGCCTCCAGCGTGATTCGTGGAGAAAGGAGCAGTACTGTGTTCTCCATGAACGGCGTCAATTTTAACTTTGATGGAGTTGAAGGTCAGAAAACCGGCGCCTTCCTCGATCAGCGCGAGAACTATGCTGCCGCGGCAAAGCATGCCCGCGGAGAAGCTCTGGACGTGTTCTGTTATCAGGGCGGCTTTGCGCTCCATCTTGCCAAGCGGTGTTCGAAAGTCACCGGGGTGGACAGCTCCCGGTCAGCGCTCGAGACGGCAGAGCGGAATGCCATTCTAAATGGACACGAGATCGAATGGATTGAAGCCAACGCCTTCGATCTGCTCCGGGATTACGCGGATTCGGGGCGGCGATACGACACCATCATCCTCGATCCACCGGCCTTCGCCAAGAGCCGGCGCACATTGGACACGGCTGTGCGTGGGTATAAAGAACTGAACCTGCGCGCCTTGAAGATGCTTCGATCCGGCGGAACTCTGGTGACCTGCTCGTGCTCCTACCACCTGAGCGAGGCTGAATTGCTGGAGGTAATCACCCAATCCGGCCTCGATGCTGGTAAAAACCTTCGCCTTGTGGAGAGGCGCGCCCAGGCGAAAGACCATCCGATCCTTATGAATGTTCCTGAAACAGCCTACTTGAAATGCTTAATACTAATAGTAACTAATTGAAAATAAAAGTAATACTATTGTTGACAATAAGAC
>CATPBY010000438.1 GCA_955652845.1 uncultured Terriglobales bacterium
GTCCTGCGAGATGCGGTCAATAATCACTCGATATCCGCTGGGATCGGCCATCTTTACCCCACCCACTTTGACAAATTCCGCAGACAGATCGTCCACTCTCATGCTGTTGATCTTTTCCATCAGCGCCGGCGGAAAAGTATTTTCCATGCCAAAGATAATCCCGATCTTCTTTGAGCTCACCGTACCCTCCCAACTTGTAATCCGGGGCGTAGTGGCGGCTTCGTCAAGCGAGCCGCTACGGAGTTGAAGCTCGCTCAAATTCATAGAACACGAAAGGACCTCTAGATTGCCATTTCCCCCTGCGTCTTTAGCCAAAATACTTTCCTGCCATCTTCAGCCACAGCGGCCAATCATGCCTGGAATTATCGCCCCATACGTCCAGCCAATGCGGGACCCCCTTGCCGTGAAGAATGGCGGACAGTTTGACGTTTGAATCCAGACACATGTCCCAGTCGGCTGACCCTAACACAATTTGCATCCGCCGGTAACGGGTGAGAAACCACTCGTCATTCATATTCGGCAGGAAATCCTGCGGACAATTGAAGTAGCAGTCATCATCGTAATAGCCGTCCAGAAACTTGTGAATATCGAAAGCCCCGCTCATGCTGACGCAGTGGCTGACGAGGTCCGGATGCTTGAAAGAAAAATTCACTGCATGGTAGCCGCCAAAACTGCAACCCGTCACCGCCAGCTGCGGCGACGGATTTTTCCAGCGCATGAAGGGGAGCAGTTCATGCAGGATGTAACGCTCGTACTGAAGGTGCCGCAGCACGCGTAACCTCGGGTGAACGCCATTGTTGTACCAGCTCTCCGTATCCACCGCATCCGGGCAAAACACCTGTAACTCGCCGCGCCCGATCTTCGCCGCCAGCACGCCGATCATGCCTCGATCTTCATATTCAAAAAATCGGCCCATCGAGGTGGGAAAGACGAGAAGCGGCGCGCCGGCGTATCCAAAGATCAGCATCTCCATCTCACGATGAAGTTCAGTGCTGTAACCTTTGTGATATTCGCGGTTCATTTTCCTTTCGCCAAGGCGCGAAGTATCTTACCCGACAGCTGCGAATGTTAGATAGGGTGCCATTCGGCTTTCCGGCCAGGCCGAATTTCTTTGCGAACCTTGCGGGGATCCTCGGTTTAATGCGGTTAAGGGTTCGATGGCGCCGTAAAAATGAAGGTAAGAACTTGACCGCAAAGTTTGCAAAGCAAAAAAGTTGGCAAAGGAAGAGGAGGAAAATGAGCGCAAGAAACGATCCCATCGCACGGCAGTTGGGAAGTTGAAGCAGCGCTGATCCGAGTATCTACTCTAGCCTTTTCAATAACTTACGTCCGTACAATGCGCCAAAATACCGCTGAACCCTGTTTTTCCACCTTTCGTTGGGTTACGCGTGCCATCATCCCGCCCCTTCAATAGGATAGTTGTACAAACACTATAGGGAGACGCCTATCCAGGCGCGTTTTTGGGTGAAGGTCACGGGGTAGCCGTACGAAACCCATGGGTCAGATGGTAAAAGCCTGACTTGTCGTACATCCCACGAGTGGAAAGCGAGAGCCAATGCACAAGCCAGTGAAATACGTGGAGAAGACGGTTACAGTCGCCGCTAGAGGCGCATGGGCAGTGTTTGACCGGCTGAACCGGATCAAGCAAAATCCGTCGCCCACGCCGAAGTGGTCGGACAAGCCGCTGCTGAAGTCCTATGAAAAGAGCAAGCCGCCACTGGGCTGGCCACGCAGCACGGACTCTCTGTGCCCAAAGTGCATTCCCGAAATCCGCCAGCAGATTCTTGACGGCAAGCTGCCGGTTGAAATTCTGGTTAACGAGAAGGTCGGCGAGATTAAGGCACAGATCATCGAGCGCGACGGCCGGATCCTGATGGTCAAGGACTGTCCGGTGCATGGTCACTTTGAAGACGTGATGTCGATTGATCCCGAGTTCTCGCAGCATCTGGAAGAGGTTTTCCCTGGCCGCGACATTCGCGCGCATAACGACGAAAAGCTGCACAACCACGGTTCCAGCACAGTGAAATATGGACGCGGTTCGGTGCTTACTATAGATCTGACCAACCGATGCAACATGATGTGCGATCCCTGCTTCATGGATGCCAACCAGGTCGGCTTTGTGCATGAACTGAGCTGGAATGACATCAAGACCATGCTCGACAATGCCATCACCATCAAGCCGCGGCGGCAGATGTCAGTGCAGTTCTCGGGCGGGGAGCCTACGCTTTCCCCCTATTTCCTGGATGCAGTCCGCTATGCTCGCAAAGTCGGATATAACAGCGTGCAGGCGGCGACCAACGGAATCGAGTTCGCCAAGAGTTTGGAGTTCGCGCAACAGGCTGCTGAAGCCGGCATGCGTTACGCCTATCTGCAATTCGACGGCATCGGCAATGCTGCCAACGCGCATCGCAAAGTCGGCAATCTGTTCGATGTGAAGTTGAAGGCCATTGAGAATCTGCACAAGGCGGGCGTCGAGATTGTTCCGGTAGTCACCATTGTGAACGGCATCAACAATGAGCAGGTCGGACGCATTATCAAGTTCGCCCTGGACAATCCCAAGAAAATCGGATTCCTCTCCTTCCAGCCGGTATCTTTTACGGGCAGGGATGAAGCCGTCACCGACGATCGCCGGACGGCGCAGCGTTACACGCTTTCGCACCTGGCGCATGACGTCAAGAATCAGACCGGGTTGGGCGAACCCTCGCGCGACTGGTTCCCGATTTCGTTCATGGGAACGTTCTCTGACTGGGCCGACCTGATGCACGTTGAGGACAAGAACAATGACTGGGGCCAGCTCTCCTGTGGATGCCACCCGAATTGCGGTACGGGTATGGCGGTCATGATCGACAAGGAGACCAAGGAAGCAGTTCCGGTGACAGCGTTCCTCAAGGGCGATCAGTTAGCTAAAGACATTGCCAAGGTCAACGACGCGGCGCGCGGGAAATTTCTGACCGTCGTCGGCATGGCGTTATGTCTGATGAAAAATTACGATCCGTTCCAGTCGCCAACCCATTTCAAGCTGATGGACCTGCTGAAGAAGTTCGACAAGAATTTCAATGCCACCGGCAAGAACTATGGCAAAGTTGGCCCCGACCGCACCATCGACGACGTTATGAAGCGGCGCCAGGACCGCTGGAATTTCCTGTTCATCGCAGGCATGTGGTTCCAGGACCTGTTTAACTACGATTTCCGCCGCACCGAGCAGTGCATTATTCCCTACGCCACGCAGGAAGGCGAGATTTCTTTCTGCGCCTACAACACTGGCGTGGGCTGGCGCAACATCATCGAAAAGATGCACATGACGGCCACCCTCACCAAGTGGTACGAGGAGCATGGACGCCATGAGATTTTCGCCGGCGGCAAGAACGTCAAGATGGAAGACGCTGGACACACCCTGGTGCTGAAAGACGAGCTGGTCACCAACGAAGAGCAGCACGACCTCGATAAGCTGGGCATCGCGAAAAACTCGCGCGAAGAGAAGCTGCGGGCGCGGGATGAAAAGCAGAAAAATGATCCCGCCTACAACGCGCGCATGGCGGCCCTCTACCGCGAAGTGGTGCTTAAGGAAAAGCCCGTAGTCGCGGAAAACGGCTTTATTCCGCTGGGCGCTTTAACTCCGGCCAATGGTAGCGGTCAGAAGCCGCAAGTTGCCGAGCCAGTGCTGGGAGACTGATTCACCTATGTAGCCGCAGCCGGCTCAACTGTCCAGCGTTCAGGTAGTGCCAGGCCGCTCGAAAGAGCGGCCTTTATTATTCAAGTACGATTTGGGAAATCAGGCAATGAAAACTGCAGGGATTATTGGCGGCATCGGTCCAGAATCCACGATTGAATACTATCGCTTGATGGTTGCCGCCTACCATGAGCGCAGACCAGACGGAAGTTATCCTCCCATTATCATCAATAGCATCGATCTCCAGAAGATGTTGGGACTGATTGCCGCGAATGAACTGGCTGCGGTGACTGATTACCTGGTCGCAGAGGTCGAGAAGCTTTCCCGCGGGGGGGCGGATTGCGGCTTGCTGGCGGCGGGCACTCCGCATATTGTCTTCGACGAAGTTCGCCGTCAGTCCCCAATTCCCCTGATCAGCATCGTGGAAGCGACACGTGATGCCGCGACCAAGCGGGGGCTGACCCGGCTCGGTTTGTTTGGCGCACGTTTTGTCATGCAGGGCCGATTTTTTCCTGAAGTATTTTCCAAGGCCGGGATTTCCCTGGTTGTCCCCGATGAGGACGAGCAAGCTTTAATTCACGATCGCTACATGAACGAAATGGTGAAAGGCATTTTTCTTTCCCAAACTCGCGAGCGGCTTTTGACTATTGTCGAGCGCTTGCGAATACAGGAGAAAATTCAAGGGCTGATCCTGGGTGGAACAGACATGCCTCCAATCTTCCGCGACCTGACGGACTCAGGCATCCCTTTTCTGGATACGACACAGATTCACGTCCAAGCCATGGTGGCGGAACTGTGGCCTTAGACGGACTCATCCAGCTTCAACACTCAGTACACACGCCTATCCCCAAATAGGAACCGTAGTAACCATCCCTTATGGCCGGCATCTTGACAGTGCCAACTCGAGGCCCTAGCCTGAAAATATCGCAGCGGAGCATCGAAAGCCCACCGCCTGCGAAGTGGCTTATTTGCGCCAGCCGGAATCGCCGGATGGTGATTTAGCATCCAAACAATCATGAGAGATACCGCGATATTCGAGCAGAAATATAGAGTTATCGCCGTTGACGCTCAGAGCCTCATTCTCCGGGGTGTGCTCACCGGAGACGTGTTGACTATCAGGAACGCGGATGGCGCCGCGCCACTTTCAGAGGAAGACTATCCGCCGGGAAAGCTAATTGCCCTGAACAATCCATCCGATCAGGATGCGAACTAGGTCAGCAACTTAACAGTTTTTTTCAAGCGAACGCCCGGCCTGTCTGCCGGGCCTTTTCGTTCCGGGCTGGATTTTCTGCCGATTTTGACGGCGCTATCCTGTCCACAGCCGTTTTTCAGGCGGAGCGAAGAATTCTCGCGTCGCAGCGGTACAGCACGTTAAGTCACCCCACGCGAGATTCCCTCGCTCCGCTGACTGCGCCGGCTTCGGCATGACACATGAGAAAAACACTTAGAATTCCAATTGACCACCCCGCACTTCGTCCTTTTGACACAACGGGTTACAATAGAAGACTACGCCTCTCGCGAGGGAATTCCTAAACCATTCGATTCTCGGAACGAAAAGAATTGGAACAGCTGAAACACAAATCAACGTCCAAGCCTGTCTTGTACTGGCGGGTGGAAGGGAGCTTGCTGGATCTGACCACGGTCCGGCCGGTGGCCTTTTTTACCTGGAATTCCCAGACTTTTCTGGAGCGTTGGGTACGTCGCGGGCTGGTGTTTCTGATGGCGCTGCTACGCCCCGTACTTTACGCCGCCAACCGGGTATGGGCGACCAGAGTGGTCCACACAGTGCTGCGCGGGGTGAGCCGCGACCGGCTTGATCTTCTGGGCGAGGAATACTTCAAGTACAAGCTGGAACCTTATCTCAAACCTAAGGGACTTCGGGAGCTTAGCTACCTGATAGATGAAGGCGCCGAAGTGGTTCTGGTAAGCCAGGGACTGGAGCATGTGATGCGGCCTCTGGCACGCCATCTGGGGGTAAGGTGGCTGATCGCGAACCAGTTGGAGTTCCGCGATGACATCGCTACCGGGCGGCTGCTCGAGCCAGTCGTTCGCCCACGCGGCTTCCTGGCCCGCATTACCGGGCGAGGGGCGGACGGCAGACGTACTGCGGAGCAACTCTCCCGTGACTTGGCTTTGGCAGGCGCGGAAGCTCTCTGTTCAGCGGTGATTCCTGCGACGCGGCAAAGCTTTCTAGACGAACGCCCGATCGTTCACTTCGACGGAGAGCCTCCGGCGATGCCGCTATCAGTCCGTAAATCTCTTTCCGGTAAGCATGTTCTGCTGATTGGGGTGACGGGCTTCATCGGCAAGGTCTGGCTGGTCAATACGCTGATGGATTTGCCGGAGGTCGGCCGCATCTATCTGCTGATCCGGCGTCAGAAGTCCACCACGGCTCTGCGCCGTTTCGAAAAGCTGGTCGAGGAATCGCCGGTGTTTGATCCATTGTTCTCGCGGTACGGCGCGCGCCTGCGACGTTTCCTCAGTGAGCGTGTGGAAGTAGTCGAAGGGGACGTCTGCCGTCCGGGCCTCGGCCTGAGTCCGGAGGCCGCGCAACGTCTGGGAATGCGCCTCGATCTGGTGATTAACAGCTCCGGCCTTACCGATTTCAATCCTGATTTGCGGGATGCGTTGTCGACCAATGTGGACGCGGTGGTGAACATTGTGGATTTCGTGCGCAAGACCGCCCACGCTGGTCTGTTGCATCTTTCCACCTGCTACGTGGCCGGAGCGCGCGATGGCCGTGTCGCGGAGACGCTGCGTCCTAACTACACCCCCGCCGCGGTCGCTGATTTCGATGCGGAGCATGAGTGGCATCGGCTTCACGAGATGGTCAAAACAGCCGAACAGAAAGCCGAGACGGCCTCGGTCGGGGAGGAGCTTCGGCGCCAGGCGCTCGACCGGGAACATGCGGCCAAGGACCTGCATGGCACGGCACTGGACAATCAGATTCGCAAGAACCGGGTACGCTGGTTGCGGAATTATCTGATCGAAGCCGGAACCAGGCAGGCCAAGGAGCTTGGCTGGCCGAATACATACACTCTGACCAAGAGCCTGGCCGAGTCTTTGATTCACAAGTATGGCGCCGGCCTTCCCATAGCAATCGTGCGTCCTGCCATTGTGGAGACCTCGGTGCGAAGGCCATTTCGAGGCTGGAACGAGGGCATCAACACATCAGCGTCGCTATCGTATCTTCTGGGGACCGCATTCCGGCAGCTTCCATCGAATGAGCGCAAACGCCTGGATATTATTCCAGTAGACGCGGTGTGCTCGGGGATGACGCTGATTGCCGCTGCGATTGTGGAGAGACGTAACCATCAGGTGTATCAGCTGGCTACCTCGGTAACGAATCCATGCGACATGCGGCGTTCGATCGAACTGACCTCGCTCGGCCATCGCAAACATTTTCGCGCCCAGGAAGGCCTTGAATACTGGCTGCGGCTCCGGCTGGATGCGATTCCAGTTTCCAAACAACGTTATAACCGCATGTCGGCTCCGGCGCAGATGGCGATTATTAAATCCATCCAGCGAGTGATGTCTCCGCTGCCGCTGAAGAAAACACCGCTGGTCCGGGCGGAACGCAATTTGGAAAAGGTGGAAAAGCTGATCCAGCTTTTCGAACCGTTCATTCTTCATAACGAGCATGACTTCGTAGCCGACAACGTGGAACGGCTGTCGCACGCGCTGGTGGCAGAAGAGAAACCTGTGTTCCGCTATCAGACCCGATCGATTGATTGGTGGGAATATTGGATCAATATCCATATTCCCGCGCTCCGCAAGTGGACATATCCGCTGATTGAAGGAAGGCCGCTCGAGGCGCGTCCCGCACGCCGCTTTCAAATGGAGGATCCTGATGCGGGCCATGACATCGTCAAAACAGGGACCAACGGAGCTACGTGGCGATATTCCTGACCGGGTCCACCGGCTACATCGGCGCGCACGTCGCAGCTAACCTTCTCGAGGGGCATGGCGCATCACTCAACCTGCTGGTTCGAGCGCCGGACGCGCCTGAAGCAGAAGCGCGATTATGGCAGGCCTTGCAGCTGCACATGGACTTTCCCCGGTTCTATGAGCATCTGCAGACCAGCATCAGAATCTTTCGTGGCGACCTGACGACGCCATATTTTGGTCTCGAACGCGACGATTATAATCGCCTGCTTCACACCACGGATTCGGTGGTCCACTGCGCTGCCTCCTTAAATCGCAAATCAGAAAAGAGCTGTTTAAACGTGAACCTGCGAGGCACGCTGGAAGTGCTGCAGCTTGC
This sequence comes from uncultured Terriglobales bacterium, assembly GCA_955652845.1. Taxonomy (GTDB): domain Bacteria; phylum Acidobacteriota; class Terriglobia; order Terriglobales; family Acidobacteriaceae; genus JABCYV01. The sequence goes on from CATPBY010000438.1 coordinate 7,935, forward strand.
CATGCGGTCGTATCACTACCACGGCTTGCGGCGCTTCAGTCACGTAAGTACGGTGGCGGTGGCGGGCGTTCGCAAAAATGAAGTAGTGACGGAAGAGGGGGCCATAGAGTGGGACAGGTCGGATTACGATCCTTATGCTCGGACCAAGAAATTCTGCGAGCACATGATTCGCGAGTTGCTGCCTGAAGTTCCGATCACGATTTTTCGTCCCAGTATTGTCCTGGGTGACAGCCGTTACGCGGAAACCACCCAATTCGACATGGTAAGGGCATTTGTGTTTCTGGCCGGGCTGCCTGTACTTCCGTTCCATTCAACCGACAAAATAGATATCGTGAATGTTGACTTCGTCGCGGACGCGATCGCAACTCTACATCAGAAGGCAAATCCGCAATACGATATCTACCATCTTTCTTCGGGCGTGGAGTCGCAAACTTTTCGTCAGTTAACCAGCGCCCTGGCAGCCGCACAAAATCAGCGTGGTCCGATGTTTATGCCATTCCTCGAGCGTCCGTTCGCAGCCACTGTGAATACGCTGGCCAATCGCCGTAATGCGATCTCTCAGGGCGCGGCTCTGATGAAAGTGTTTCTTCCGTATCTGGTGTGGAACACAGTCTTCGACAATACGAGAGTTACATCCGAGTTGGGACGCAAACCTGTTCCTTTCTCGCAATACAGCTATCCGCTGCTGAAGTTCAGCCGCGAGAGCAATTTTTCCTACCAGTACAGAGTCTGGCCGGCGGCCAAAGCTGGAGGATCCGCGGCATGATGGACTTCATTCTCGAGGCCTGGGTAAGCAGTCTGATTGAAATGTCCAAAGCGGGCTGGATGCTGGGCAAAGGCAAATCCTGGAAACCGGGAGAAAAACTAAAACTGCTCTTTGCTGGATACAACGGCACTCGCAATACCGGATCGGACGCCCGCGTCGAGGAAATGCTGCGTCAGATCCGGTATATTCTAGGCGCAGAAAACGTCGAGCTTAGTGTAATGAGCCAGAACTTTACGCTTTCGCGAGGCTATTTTGAAGGAAGCAGACAGGTCCGCCTCCCCGATATTTTCCCCCCGTTTCTTGCAGACGAAGTGCCCAGACATCATGGCGTAGTAGCCTGCGAGGGCTCTATGTTTAAAAGCAAGTTCGCTAACGCACTGACCACCATGATGATCGGATCATTGGGAATTGCCGCCGCGCAGAATAAGGTATCAGTCGGATATGGCGCCGAGGCCGGATACATGGACCCGCTGGTCAGAAAAATGTGCGCGCGTTATTGCCGGAACTCATTCGTCATCACCAGAAATGAAGAGTCTCGAACCCTGCTTCGCGACCTCGGCGTCCCCACCGAGTTGGGGACGGATACGGCGTGGACCTTTGAACCTCATCCTCCGGAATTTGGACGCAAGGTGCTGCGCCAGGCGGGGTGGGACGGCAGCATGCCCGTGCTGGTAATTTGCCCAATCAATCCCTTCGAGTGGCCGGTCAAGGCGTCAATCGCAAAATTCGCGCTGCGCCGCATTGCTGGATCCTACAAGGAAAGCCACTATCGCTCCGTTTATTTCCATAATTCGGGGCCCGAAGCGGACCGTGCCTACGAGCGCTACCTGACTGCTATTGCCAACGCCGTGGCTGCGTTCCGCAAGCAGCATCCTGCGTTTGTAATCATGGTTGCCACGGAGCGGCTGGACGCGCGCCCAGCCAATCGTATTGCGCAGAAACTTGGCGGCGTGCCGGTGCTTACATCTGATGAGTACAACATGTACGAACTGGTGAGCATTCTTCGCGCCTGCCACATGATGGTGTCCTCGCGCTATCACGGGATTGTGACGTCGATGCCGGCGCTGGTCCCGTCAGCCGGAATCACCATGGACGAGCGTATCCGTAACTTGATGCGCGAGCGTGGCCACGAAGACCTGTTGATGAATGTCGATGATCCTGACCTTGAGTCCAGATTGCTGGTTGCAATGGATAAGTTCTGCAAGGACAGGGAAGCGATCGTTTGCGCGATTGGACGCACGGTGGTGAAGAATTTGAAAGTGATGGCCCGCATGGGAGTCTATTTCGAGGAAGAAGTACAACGTCGTTATCCGGAATTTCCCACCCGCAAAGGCGAGTGGAACTGGGAAGATTACTTGCCTCCAATCAGCGGCGGCTTGAAGAAATTAGCCGAAGCCTACGGCTAACGTCGCCCACGCCGCGCGGGCGCCGCTTGACCGGCAGGTGGGGAACTGCCTCTACGCAATCAGTTAACATCACCGATGAATTTTCTTGAGAATATCTTCGCGCAGCTCGAAGCTCCTAATGATGATGATGCTCCCATCCTACAGGAGCTGCGAGATGGCAGCAGCGGCGTCGTTTGTACCGGGCGTCAGCTTCTGGAGTTTATCGCGAAAGCCCGCCGCTTTCTCGCAGGCAAGAATCTGCAGAAGGGCGATCGCTGCGCTTTGCTGGTGCACAACAGTATTGAATGGGTGGCGGCGGACCTGACGATGATGGCCGAGGGACTGATCGTGGTGCCCCTGTATGCGCGCCAGGCTCCGGATGAACTGGTCGACATGATGAAAGACTGCTCGCCGGCATTGATCTGCTGCGGCGATCCAATACTTCTTGATGCCGTCAAACAGACGTGGGCCGAGGCGCCGCGCCAGGTCCTGTTCACTGAGATGTTCTCTGCCGGGCATTCCGGCGAGACCGGTTCCGGAAATACACAAAATGCGAAAGCGATGGCCTCGCCCCCGATGGCCGATTCTGACCCGGTCACAATCATCTATACGTCGGGAACATCAGGTGAGCCAAAAGGGGTTGTGCTTAGCGCTGGTAATATCAATCACATGCTCGGTTGCACCTCCGAACGGCTGGATGTTCTGATGGAGAACAAGCCCGGTCAGCACCGGGTCTTCCATTATCTTCCGTTCTGCTTTGCGGGTTCGTGGATCATGCTGTTGACCTGCCTGCGGCGACGCAATCTTTTGACTCTGAACACCGACCTGAGCAAGCTGGCCAATGAAATGCGCGTGGCTGCCCCGGATTATTTTCTGAATGTACCGGCGCTGCTGGAGCGAATGCGGAAAGCCGTCGATGAGCAGCTATGGAAGACGGGGGGATTCCCGTTATCTCTTTACACTCGCGCAAAAGCAGCATGGATGCGCCAACAGGAAGGCCGGCGTAGTTTTTCGGACTCTATCTGGCTGGGACTCGCCAGAGAAATGGTATTTCCGGCTATACGCAAGAAGATGATCGGATCGAACTTAAAAGCGCTCATTTGCGGCTCAGCGCCACTGATGGTGGAAACCCAGCTTTATTTCATGATGCTGGGAATCGCCGTTTTGCAGGTATATGGACTGACCGAGACTACGGCGATCTGCACCATGGATGATCCGCATCATGTGGAAGCTGGGCGTGTGGGGCCAGCCATCACCGATGTCGAGATGAAGCTTGGCGAAAACCACGAAGTCCTTGTACGCGGTCCCAATATTTTCTCCGGCTACTGGAACCGCCCCCAGGAAACTGAGAGGGTTTGGCACGATGGCTGGTTCCACACGGGTGACCAGGGTGAAGTCGACAGGTCGGGGAACTGGCGTATCATCGGGCGCGTAAAGAACTTGATCGTCCTGGGCTCCGGCCATAACATTGCGCCGGAACCGATTGAAGATGAGTTACTCCAGGCGATGCCTGGCGCGCAGCAGGTCGTAGTAATGGGAAATGGTCGCGGTTATCTTTCGGTGATCGTGACTGGAAACATCACTCGCGAAAAGGTGCAGGCAGCCTTGGATGCGATCAATCCCGGCCTTCCTCACTACAAGCAGGTGAGGGCGTTTAGAGTCCAGCCAGAAGCCTTTTCCATTGAGAACGGCCTGCTCACCGCGAATGGGAAGCTTAAGCGGGACCTGATTGCGGCGCAGCTGAAGTCTGAGATTGAAGAGATGTATCAGGTAAGACAAGCTTCATGAAACAGTTTCATGGTCAGGCGCTCTCCTGGGAGCTCAGCGATGGGGTGATCGAGGTGGCGCTCCATCGCGAACCCTGCAACGAAATAGGCTCGCAGACACTTGAGGAACTCGAGAAACTGGCGACAGCACTCGAGATTTTGACCGACCAGTCGCACGCTCTCATCATCTACAGCGATCTGAAATCGGGTTTCTGTTCCGGCGCCGACCTGCGCGAGCTTTACTGCCGCTCCCGGGAAATGGAACAGGCGAAGGCGTTAGAAGGCGTACGCGACTATTTAAAGCGGATTCACCGCGTGATGAACACGCTGGATGCATCTCCTTTGACCACCATTGCGGCAGTCCACGGAGTGACGTTTGGCGGCGGTTTCGAGCTCGCTTTGGCCTGCGATCTCATTATCGCGGACAAAATGGCGCGATTTTGCTTTCCAGAACTGCGGCTGGGTTTGATCCCGGGGTTCGGCGGCATTCCCCGCCTGAAGCGCGATCTGGGAAACGGAGTGGTGCGGGATCTTTTGTTGACCGGGCGCAGCATCAATGCAACCAAAGGTCAGGCGATCGGCCTGGTCAGCCAGGTGGTGGCGGAGGGCGAAGCGCTCAAGGCCGCGCGGGCGACTGCGTCACAGATCGGGAAGTTTGATCGTCGCACGGCGATTGCGGCCAAGCAATTCATCAAGCCTATTCCCTACGAAGAACTGCAGCGGGAGATCGATATCTTCTGCGATCTCTTCGCGCAGCCGGCAGTGGAGCGGGGATTGAAAAGGTTTGTGGAGAGCGCGGAGGTCCTGCCGTACTTGCCCTGAGTGCTCAGTGCATCAAAATGATAATTATTATTGCCCTATGCGAACTGCCGACCAGACACTCGACGAAATCCTGAACCTGGCGGCGATCCACTTCAAGGTCCCGCGGCAGAAGCTGACTCCTGACGATGACTTCTTCAAGACGCTGGGAATAGATAGCCTGCAAGCGCTGGATTTACTCACTCGGATTGAGCACCACTTTAATGTGGAGTTGCCTGATTACGAACTACAGGGAGTTTCTGACTTTCGCACGTTGGCTGGCCGGATCCAAGCGAGATTGTGAGAGGCCAGACCCTGCCCTTTCCGGGCTGTGAACTGGATCAATCAATAGATTTTTTCAAACCGGCCGTCAGTCTTCAGTAAGCAGTTCTCGGTTCCACAGATGGTTAAAAGGTTTCTGGTGGCTGGGTGTCTCTGTGGTGAAATAAACCTTTAATGCTCGATCTCGATCAATACACCTGCCTCGGCGCCGTGCTTCGGGACGCGCTGGATCGCTGGGCCAATGAGATTTGCCTGATCGAGTCTGACCGGGACAAGGAGAAGACCCGCCTTACCTACTCCGATTTCAAAGACCTCGCCTTGCCGCTGGCCCGCGCCCTGCAGGATGCTGAGTTCACGCCGGGGAATCGCGTCGCAATCATCATGACCAACCAATCCAAATGGCTGGTCTCGGCCTACGCGGCTTTTTTTTGCGGCGGAGTACTGGTGCCCCTCGACTACAAGGTAACCGCGGGCGAGCACGTGCAATTCCTGGCGCACAGCAAGCCGCAGGTATTGGTGATTGAGTATTATCTGTGGCGCGCGATTATACAGTCGCCTGACTTCAAGAATCTCAATCCACTTGTGCTGGTCACCGAGGCGCCGCCGTCAGTCGAGCTGCGAGGCGCGTATCGCTGGGAGGATTTTCACCGCAAGGGTGATCCAGCCTTTGTCAGCCGCCAGCGCGAAGATGTTGCATGTATCGTCTACTCCTCTGGTACTGGTGGCCGCCCCAAAGGGTGTGTTCTCACCCATGAAAATTATCTGCAGCAATGCAAGTCCCTGACCGCCTGGTATCCATTTTGGCCGGGGGTTCGCTATCTGAGTATTCTGCCCACCAACCACGCGATTGATTTCATGGTGGGCTTCATTGGGCCGTTTGTTTGCGGCGCCTGCGTGGTCCATTTACGTACCTTGCGGCCGGAATTTGTGCGTGACGCGTTCGTGCGCTACAAAATTACCCACGTCAGCCTGGTTCCGCTGGTGCTCAAGAATCTGGAACGTGGATTGAAAGCCAAGTTCGACGCCCTCGCCCCCTGGCGGCGGTTCCTTCTGAACAAACTGATCGCAGTGAACAGGTTTTTCACTCGAGCGAGGCCCGATATCCGATTAAGCCGGTTGTTGCTTCCGCAAGTCCACAAGGCTTTCGGCGGAGGGTTGCTGGCCATGTTTACTGGCGGCGCGTTCATGGAGCCTTCCACCTTGCAGTTTTTTTACGATCTCGGCATTCCAGTGGCGAACGGATATGGCCTTACCGAGGCGGGAACCTCGATTACGCTCAATGACCTGAAACCTTTTCGCGCCGATACGGTCGGCAAGCCGCTGCCGGGAGTCGAACTGCGCCTGTTAAATCCGGACGCCGAGGGAATCGGGGAAGTAGCGGTACGCAGCAAGACGGTAATGGCGCACTACCTGGACGATCCTGAACTGACTGCGGAAACCATTGTGGATGGCTGGCTGCTTACCGGCGATCTGGGCCGCTGTGACGGGGACGGACATCTGCA
>CATPBY010000439.1 GCA_955652845.1 uncultured Terriglobales bacterium
ATGCAGGCAAGCGCGGCGGATGCCCAGGCACGCGGTGTAGCGGCCGGGGTGACGACATCGGCTCGCGGGGTTGCCGTCATGGAAAGGTACCATCCGTCAGTACGCGCACACTAAGGTCGTCCATCGGTAGACTCCAACTATTCTTAGCAGCTCACGTACTCTGCTTATTCATTAACGGCTAACGTACTCTGCAGAATCAGTCTTGAGTCACTGGGAGCGGCGCAGAGTTCGGGCCCTGCGCCGCTCTAGCTTAGAAGAAGCCGAGCGCCTTCGGCCTGCAGCTCACCAATACGTTCTTCGTCTGCTGGCAAGCTGTCATAGGGCCGCGCAGACAGACTTCTTCTGGGTGTAGATCTCAATGGACTCCTTAACATTAAAAAAAAAAAAGCCAGACTGCTTGTAGCCGCCAAAGGGCAACGCCGCATCGAAGATGTTATAGCAGTTGATCCAGACGGTGCCCGCCTTCAGCTTCCCTGCCAGTGAATGGGCCTTGCTGATGTCCTTGGTCCAGACCGCGGATGCCAGGCCATACACGGTGTCATTGGCGGCCCTGACCAGATCATCATCCAGTTCCTTGAATGGAATGGCCGTAACCACTGGACCGAAGATCTCTTCCCGAATGACCTTCATGTCAGGTGTGGTGTCCACGAGTACCGTCGGCTCGACAAAATAACCCTTGCCATCACGTTTCCTGCCGCCAGCGACCGCCTTCGCGCCTTCTGAAAGTCCGGACTCGATGTAACCGCACACGCGGTTGAACTGGCTCTCGGAGACCATCGGGCCCATCTCGGTGTCGGGATCGAGCCCCGGACCCACCTTGATCTGCTTGGCCCTGTCGGCGACGCCCTCAACCACCTTGTCAAATATGCTCTGCTGCACGAACAACCGTGAACCGGCGCAACAGCACTGACCGTGATTGAAGAAGATGGCACTCGCCGCGCCCGGTATGGCGATATCAAGATTCGCATCCCGCAGGACGATGTTTGGCGATTTGCCCCCAAGCTCAAGCGATACCTTCTTCAGGTCGTTGACGGCAGCCTGAAGGATGAGCTTGCCCACCTCGGTTGAGCCTGTGAACGCCACCTTGTCGATCCCGGGGTGCGCTGCCAGTGCCGCACCGGCAGTTTCGCCAAACCCCGTGACGATGTTTACCACCCCGTCTGGAAATCCCGCTTCCAGGATTAGCTCGCCGAGCCGTAGGGCGGACAGCGGCGTCTCCTCAGCCGGCTTCAACACCACGGTGCAACCGGTGGCGAGCGCAGGCCCTAGTTTCCATGCCGCCATCAAAAACGGGAAGTTCCACGGAATGATCTGGCCCACCACACCAACCGGCTCACGCAGTGTATAGGCATGGAACTTCACCCCAGGTGCGTAGGGCACCGAAAGTTGGATCGTGTTGCCCTCAATCTTGGTGGCCCATCCGGCCATGTAATGGAAGAGATCCGCCGCCAGCGGCACGTCAGCTGCGCGGGCAACGGTAACGGGCTTCCCATTGTCCAAGGACTCCAGTTCCGCTAACTCCTCGAGATTCTCCAGGATGAGATCCCCAAGCTTCCAGACCAGCCGGCCTCGTTCTGATGGGGTCAATCGCGGCCAGGCCCCACTCTCAAACGCCCGGCGGGCTGCCTTGACGGCACGGTCGATGTCTTGCCTGTCACCCTCTGCCACATGCGCAATCACCTCGCCGGTGGCGGGGTTCTGGACGGGAAAGGTCTTGCCCGACGCGGCATCGACCCATTTCCCATCGATCAGGAGCTTGCGGCGTTCCTTTACAAAGCTTGTAACCCTTTTATCGGGAAGAATTTCTGCTGCTGCGATACTCATAGCTCAGCCTCCTGATCGTTTCCGCAATTTGTTAACGCTCGGTTTCCGGGAAGGTGCTGCCGTAGTTTGAGATCTGAATGGCGCTTCCGTGGCACATCATTCGCGCGCCGAGTAGTGGCCAGGTCGGAAAAAAGCCTGGCGGCAACAGCCCTCAGTCACACCACCGGAGAAAGATTGTACAGTATAGCACAAAATCCGCCGGGTGTGCCGCCGATTTCGCATCAAGCGACCTATGCAAGCCGCCCGCATGAGGGTTGCGGTCGTATAGGCGCATTCGCCGGCATTCGGTAGCAGGAGCACATCGGAGCCTCGTCGCTATACCTCGACCACGATGTCGGTCCTGTGACGCGCACGTTGTAGCGCGCGATGGCTTCATACGCTGGCGGCCCGAGGACCTCGCCCCGCTAGGTAATTTGCCTGAAGCAACGGCGACGGTCGTTGAGCTGGAATGCTGCGCCAGAACGCGTAGTATCAACGAGCACGATAGAAACCAATACAAACCCTAGCGCATGCAATAGCCGCATGGTCGAAGGTGCCGTCGAACGCGATAACATCTGGGTTTAAAGCGGTCCAGGAGCGGGCAATTCATTTCGCGAAGGAAAACGCCGAGACTTCCTTCACGCTGGCGAGCGAACTCGCCCAGGCCAAGACCTCCAAAACGTGCTGACCCTTCAGAGCCGTTATGCTCAGAACCAGATGCGTTCCTACGCCCTTCAGGCGCAGGAGCTCGGCCGGCTCATTGCAGAGGCTGTGCGGAATGTACAGACTAAAAGCTGACGTTCCATGAACCGGCGATCCCGTTAAATCTGGCTTTCATAACTGCGTCAAATCCTCGGTGAAGGCGAGGCGCCGAAGTGTAAAGGGGTAGGGCAAATGGATGCAATCACAGTCGGCCTGAACCCACCTGATGACAACTCCAGCCATTCATAGTCGCAGTTCACGTACCTTGCTCAGGAGTGAGCCTTGAGAGG
>CATPBY010000440.1 GCA_955652845.1 uncultured Terriglobales bacterium
TAGTTACCGCTTGAGCAAATCTACGGGCACCCTCACGTCATGCACCCGTAGATACTTTGCCAAGGCCGGATACTTCTTTGCAACGGCTTCATACATCGCGTAGGCCACATTGCGGTAGGAGAAATGGCCCGCAGGCCCAGTCCTTAGTTCGGAGATGTAAACCACCTCGGCGAAATCCATCTTGAACAGCGTCCGTTTGCGGAACCCCAGCGGAATGGCGTATTGCGAATTGGCTGACGCCTCGGCGCCGTCCCGCCGCCACAAATCTTCCACCGCTCGTGTGGTTCGACGCATCACGGCATCGTAGCTTAGTCGCGCCCCGGCAGGCTCTAACTCTCCAGGGGCATCGTAACCATGTTGCGTGGTGAATTCCTGCCCAATCTGAATGCAGCGGCGATGACGATGCATATCTCGGAAGCCGCCGATGTCCATCAAAATATCAAAGCGGAACTGCTGACCCGCACAAAAGGGCCGTAACAACTCGTCGTGACTGCCGCGGTGCCGCAATCCCAAGTCAACGATCTCGCGACGGATCGGTTCACCGGCGGCTTGCACCGCTTCCCGTATCTGGCGGTAGGGATAGTGACAGTGCTGGTAAACCAGCGTCGTCGCCAGTTCGACTTCCAGGGGTTCGTCATCCAACAGGTCGACGGTCTCAGCCGGAGCGATTGGCAGATTCCCCATCAACTCGCCTGCAACCTGCCGCAGCTCACGCCGGGTTTCGATCTCATAATTATTCGGATCGGCGTACTTCACCAACGTCGGCGCCGCCCGGACTTCGCGCAGCAATTCCTCCTCGGCTCGAGCTCCGAGTTCCGGCGACAGCTGGCGAATCTCCGTCACCATCTCGCGCAGCGATTCCTCATTCACGTTGTAAGCGGGTGAGGTTGCCGCCTGTTTCAGCAGTTTTCCGAGGTTGCGAACCTCTTTGTGTGTGTGCGAGAGCAGACGAGAGACCTGGCTCTCCAGGGTTCGAGCGTTGACGATTTCACCCATCGAGGTGTTGGTGGCCAAAGGCAGTAGATAACGCGAAATGTCGAAGGCGCGGGCGCGCAAAGTTCGGTCGTAAGCATCCTGCGCCATTTCCGCCGGCTTGGGGGTGATGCTGGCGAGATAACCGGACATGGCCCCGGAAAGCGATTCGTATTCTGCAAACAGCTCCTCGATGGTTCGCCGATAAAGCTCGCGGGCTGACATCGGGACGGGCGAGTCGCCCGCCTCCACAAGATCTTCACCGAAGCCGGGAGTGAAGTAACCGCTTTTCCTGAAGTCCTGGTAGCGGGTGGAACGCTCCTGACCGTCCCAGCGCTGCTCATCGGCAACTGCGATGGCCGCGAGTATAGACAGTTTTTCAATCGCCAGTGCTACGTGCGCCAGATCGGCAATAGACCGGTGGCCGTACTGAAAATAAAATGTATTAAGAAACTTTTCGGCTTTCTGCCGGCTGATTTCCTTCAGCGACTCTTTCATGGAGAGCGCGGATCGTGAGTACTTGGCCATGGCATAAGCCTGGATTTCAGGCTCTACGCCGTATACCGCATAAATCTCAACGGATGGGTCCGCGGACCTGGATGTAACGCTATCCGGCTTGTTAACGACTTCAGACATGAGCATTTCTGACCTCAGCATTTCTGGCGGCCTCGCAAATGTTAATTGGGGGGCGGGGGATACGCAAACGAGCGGGAAGCGAGATTACGGTGGAGACTGCCAACGGTCAGCGAGCCCGCCGCGAATACTGCTGGACTTTTCCGGGCTGAACAGTCGAAGGCGGCAGTCCTGCGCACGCTAGTTCGCGGGCTTGATTCCTACCACGGCCATCATACGGCCTGCGATCCCTTTTTCTGCGCGATGAGAAAACAGCAGATCAGTACGACAAGCAGTACATAGCGGAGACGCGCTGATGTTCTTTTCTGGAATGCCTGCACTCATGAGCTGGCGCCGATTGGCCTCGACCAGGTCGAGGAAAATTTCCTTTAGAAGCTCGCCGTGCCCCGGAGCGCGAGCGGTAAGAAACAGCAACGGATACTTCTCGCGCACCGGATCAGATTCTGTCGCTTCGTGAAACAGCTGGGACGCATAGCCGAACTGAGATTCAAACGTGGCCCGCACATCTGGCCCAACCGTGTAGCAGCAGGCATGAATGCCAGGGCCGATGGCGGCTCGAATATCCTCCGGGAGGGTTCCGAAGCACCGGCGCATTTTCCCAATGCCTTTTTCCACGATGCGCTTCACAGTTCCGCGCCAGCCGGCGTGAAAAATTCCAACTGCCCGGCGCTTCGTGTCGATGAGTATCACGGGCAGGCAGTCGGCGGTCTGAATGCCGAGCAGAATCCCAGGTTTGCGCGTGATCAGGCCGTCGCCGGCCAGCTGTTGCTCCGGAACTTCCGTTATGCAGTGAATCAGATCGCAGTGGATTTGCCGGGGTGTGACCAGCGGCCACGGATAGCTGCCCTTCATCGCGCCTATTTTCTTGAGCAACGTCTGACGATTTCGTTCGACTGCAATCCGAGAATCCTCTTTAGTGAAGCCGAGATTAAGCGCGCCTCCACCATAAGCACGGGAGCCGCCGCCCAGCCGAGTGCTGAAACCATGTATCAGCCAAGAAAGGCCGGCGAAGGAATCGGAGCGGAGGATCGTAAGTTGGGGTTTCGTGCGGACCGGAGCTGGCACGAAAACATCTTAGCAACTGGCGGGAGCAGGTGTCCCGCCCGTGCGCCTGTCTGCGGCGGTTTAAACACGGGCGAGGACGCCCGGGTCTACATATCGGAAATCATTGGCCGACGCTTATGCCACTGAGTGGCCTGTTCGTAAGCATGGGCAACCTGCAGTATTTTTGCTTCCTGCCCATTCGGGCCGATGAGTTGCAGTCCTATCGGAAGACCTGCTTTAGTGAAGCCGCAGGGAATCGAAATCGCGGGCAGTCCCCAAACATTTACCGGGCGGGTGTTCCGCAGGAGCAGAAGCTCTCGCGGTCGAAGCAATTCCGGATGTTCCTTCAGCTCGCTTATACGGGGCGCCGGAATTGGAGTGGTCGGAGCAACTAACAGATCGGTATTTTCGAAAACACCAGCGATTTCCCGGCGAATCTGCGCCAGCTCGCGGCGGCGTTCGACAATATCCAACGGATTGATGTTCTGTCCTGTGAGTATTCGGCGCAGCGTTTCCGGCTGGTACAACTCTGGAGTTCGAGCCACGAATTCAGCATGGCAAGCGTAGGACTCCGCGCTTTGCAGAGTTCGATCTGTAGAAACGGATAGCTCGATATCGCGGACTTCGGCCGACATCGCGCCAATTACTGTCAATGCCTCCTCAATAGCGGATTCGACTTCCGGGTCCAGGTCATCGAAGAAAGACGCTCGTGGGATACCAATTCGCGGAGTCTTCATCGCGGCGCGGGGTTCCGACAAAAAGTCCGTTGCAGCATTGTCGTCATTACTTCCTTTCGCATTAGGGCCGCAGATAGCCTGAAATAATGCCGCAACATCTCCGACCGTCCCGGCAATGGGGCCCACATGATCAAGTGACGGAGAAAGTGGGATTGCGCCAGCTACGCTGATTCGCCCATAGGTGGGCTTGAGACCGACCACGCCGCAGAGCGCGGCGGGCTCGCGAATCGACCCTGCGGTATCAGTACCGATCGCCCCATAGCCGAGGCCGGCGGCCACGGATGCGGCAGAACCTCCGGAAGATCCTCCGGCAATACAGGTTGGGTCCCACGGATTGCAGACCTCGCCGAAATAACTCACCATCGAGCTGCCGCCATAAGCAAATTCATGCAGATTCTGCTTACCCAGCAACACGGCTCCCGCGTCTTTCAATCGGCGGACAACGTCCGCGTCCACGGTGGGAATGCGGTCGCGGAACAATGCGCTCGCGGCAGTGGTGCGGATACCGGCAGTATCGAGCAAGTCCTTGATTGCGATTGGAATGCCGTGGAGCGGCCCACGCCAGTCGCCGCGCTGGATTTCAGCCTCCGCCAGCCGCGCCTGTGTCAGTGCAGCCTCGGCAGTGACAGTGATGAAAGCATTGATGGACGGATTGAGCTTTTCAATCCGGGCGAGGCAGGCAGTCGTCAACTCAACCGGAGAAATGGACTTCTTGCGAAGCAATTCCGCCAGTCCCAAAATGGTTTCCTGCAACCTTTTTCATCCTCCTTCATCCAGCATACGGACGTTATTATCATCGCAGAGGACAAGCAATCGGCGTCTGTCAAAAAGCCTATAATTAGCTGGTCTTCTTTCGGCGGAGGTCGACGATAACCACATGGCCCAGATGACTGCGACTCCGGTTGGCACGCAGGCTTTTTTGGTGGATGGCAAGTGGCTGGAAGAGGGCGATCCGGTAGAAGTGCGGGCTCCGTACGACGGTAGCGTCATCAGCCAAGTCTTCCAGGGCAGGCGTGAACACGCCGAAGCGGCCATTGCGGCGGCGGTGAAGGCGTTTGGCACCACCCGGCGCCTTCCTGCTTTCGAGCGCCAGCGGGTTTTGCGCCGCGTCGCCCAGAACATCAGCGAACGCAAAGCTGAATTTGCGAACACCCTCGCGCAGGAGGCCGGCAAGCCAATCAAAGCCGCGCGCACCGAAGTCGAGCGCGCGATTTTTACTTTCACGGTGGCGGCAGAGGAAAGCACGCGCATTTATGGCGAATATCTTCCTCTGGACTGGCAGGAGTACACCGCGGGGCGCTGGGGAATCGTACGGCGCTTTCCGCTGGGTCCGATCGCCGGCATCACTCCGTTCAACTTCCCGTTGAATCTGGTGGCGCACAAACTGGCGCCGGCGATTGCCGCCGGGTGCAGCATGGTTCTGAAGCCAGCGCCGCAAACTCCCCTGAGTGCCCTGCTTCTTGCGGAAGCGGTGCAGCAGGCTGGCTGGCCAGATGGCGCCCTGAACGTTCTGCCGCTATCGAACGAAGATGCGGGATTGCTTGTGACCGATGACCGTCTAAAGATGATCAGCTTCACCGGAAGCGCGGCCGTGGGCTGGCAGATCAAGAAAAACGCGGGCAAGAAGAAAGTGATTTTGGAACTAGGGGGAAATGCCGGCGTCATCGTGCATAGTGATGCTGATCTGGCGTATGCCGCTGACCGCTGCGTCGCGGGTGGCTTTGCGTACGCGGGACAGACGTGTATCTCAGTGCAACGGATCCTGGTGGAACGCTCCGTTTGTGCCAGGTTCACCGAACTGTTGCTGGCAGGAGTTGCCAGGTTAAAGACCGGCGACCCGCTTGACGAATCCACCGATCTCGGTCCGCTGATACGGGAAAATGACGCCGTCCGGGCGGGCGAGTGGGTTCAGGAAGCGGTCCGCGGAGGCGCGCGTTTGCTTTGCGGGGGGAAGCGCAATGGCCCAATGCTTGAGCCCACGGTGCTGACCGGAACCCGCCCGGAAATGAAAGTGAACTGCCAGGAGATCTTCGCCCCGGTCGTCGCAGTTGAGCCCTACAACGACTTCAACGATGCCCTGCGGCAGATCAATAACTCGGCGTATGGACTGCAGGCCGGGATATTCACCCGAGACGTCAAGCTTCTGTTCAATGCTTACGAAGAACTCGAGGTCGGCGGCCTGGTTGCCGGAGACGTACCGAGTTTTCGCATTGACCACATGCCGTACGGCGGCATCAAGGATTCCGGACTGGGACGTGAAGGTCTGCGCTATGCCATCGAGGAAATGACCGAGCCCAAGCTGCTGGTCATGAATCTGAGGTAGGCCTCGCCCTGTCGAACCAGCGGATATTTTTTGTCAGCGACTGCACCATTTTTACTCAGGGTTAAAGGTTTGCTTGTTTTTTTGATAGATCGCATCCTGTAACGCGTGCCCGGCTTGCCATCCTGCTATAATCGCCAGTTTTCAGTTTCACCGTCGCATCTCTCTTGACCGCTTAACCAGCGCCGCATGAACTGGGAACCGGAAAACTGGTTCCCGCTGCACGGGAAATTTCATTCGATGCAGATCTTTCACCGCAGTGCGAATACACTTTCCCGCGCGACGATTTACGGAGCCGTCTTCGTAGTGGCTGCGCTGCTGTGGGCGGCGGCCGAACTCCAGCGGTCTTCATATGTGACCTACGCCCAGGTGGCGCGGCCGCAGCCGGTTCCTTTCAGTCATCAGCACCACGTGGCCGGCCTCGGAATCGACTGCCGCTACTGCCATACCTCGGTTGAGACTTCGAGTTTTGCTGGTATTCCTCCCACCAAGACCTGCATGAACTGCCATTCCCAGATCTGGACCAACGCTCAGCTGCTGGAGCCGGTGCGGGAAAGCTTTCGCAGCGGCAAGTCGCTGGTGTGGAACCGGGTGAATGATCTTCCGGATTTTGTTTATTTCAATCACAGCATTCACATCAACAAAGGCGTGGGATGCAACACCTGCCACGGCCCGGTCGACCGCATGCCGTTGATGTACAACTACGCTTCTTTGCAGATGGAGTGGTGCCTGGAGTGTCATCGCGGGCCGGAGAGCTATCTGCGTCCGCGAGATCAGGTATTTAACATGCGTTATGAGCAGCCGTCGAACGGCAAGCCGGTGATTGTGGATGGCAGAAGGTATACCGATCAGGTTCTACTGGGCGCTGACCTGGCGGAGAAGTACAAGCTGCGCACGGTAGCGGATATTACGAGTTGCTCAACATGTCATCGGTAAGGTTTGTGTACCGTCATCCTGATCGGAATGGATTTTTAAGCATTGGGAAAATGCGGGTGTAGCGATTGGCGATGAAGATGGAAAATCAAAAGGTAAAAGCGCATCGCGAGGACGTTCGTCCCGGCGGGAATCACACTCTCGACCTGGAAACAGCCCGCGCGCGCATTGCAGGCACCAGTGGTCCGGAATACTGGCGCAGCCTGGAGGAGCTTGCGGGCAGCGCGGAATTCCAGGACATGATGCATCGTGAATTCCCCAGAGGCGCGTCGGAGTGGCTGGACGCAGTGTCGCGCCGCGGTTTCCTCAAGCTGATGGGCGCGTCCCTGGCGCTGGCGGGCATGAGCGCCTGCACTAAGCAGCCGTTGGAGCCAATTGTCCCCTACGTCCGGCAGCCCGAAGATGTGGTTCCCGGCAGGCCGCTATTCTTCGCCACCGCATTCACGCTTAGCGGATACGCCAGTCCGATACTGGTGGAGAGCCATCTCTATCGTCCGACGAAGATTGAAGGCAACGAACAGCATCCCGCGAGCCTTGGCGGGACGGACATATTTGCCCAGGCTTCCATCCTCGGCTTGTACGATCCTGACCGCTCGCAGACCATCACTTATCTCGGCGACGTTCGCACCTGGGGGATGTTTCAGGAAGCGATTCGCGGGCCTCTCAATGTGCAAAAAGGATTGCAGGGCGCCGGAATCCGCATTCTGACTCCGACAGTTTCCTCGCCCACGCTTGCCGATCAGTTGCGCTCGGTGCTGAAACTTTATCCGCAGGCTAAGTGGCACGTCTATGAGCCGATCAATCGTGACAATGTGCTCGAAGGCGCCAGGATGGCGTTCGGCCAACCGGTCGAAACACGCTATGACTTTGAGAAGGCCGATGTAGTTGTTTCGCTCGACGCGGATTTTCTTTCCGCGGGATTCCCCGGGAA
>CATPBY010000441.1 GCA_955652845.1 uncultured Terriglobales bacterium
ATGGGCCGGAATCGCCATCCCAGTCCAGATTTGTACGGATCTACGGTCTGCGGCCCAGCCGGGGCGTGGAATGCCAGTATACGTTGGAATCGGTCGAGTTTTCCGATAAGACCGAACTAGCCAAGCCGGCGCAGTAAGCTTCAGCATCTGCTATACTCGTGTCCGGCATCCCCACCATGAGCCGAGCGGCCTAGCTGCAATACTGTTCACTTAACAACATTTTCATGTTATTCTGTTTTGGGGCTTGAACGCCTCCACAAGGAGGTGTCCCATGCATGTTGCCACCGTGGAGTCGACCACGCTCGCGACGGTTGCCTACGACGAAAGCCGAAAACTGCTGCAACTGGAGTTTTGTAGCCAGGCGGTCTACCTTTACTTCGGTGTTCCCTCGGCGGTGCACCAAGCCCTGCTCGGCGCGCCTTCCAAAGGCAGGTATTTCAATCAGAGCATTCGCGGACATTTTCCCTATCGTCTTGTCCGGATTCTCGAAGCAGTTCCGCGAGATGCGGAAATGCCGGCCGGGCACGATCATTAGGAGAACCCATGGCGCGCACTCTGGCGGAGTTGCCGGCTGGCAGCCGGATCACTGACTACATTAGCCTCGGCGTGATTGCCAAGTTCTTCCCCGTGGAGAAAATCCATGAGGTTCTGGAGCAGACCAATCGCGCCAGTGTCCGCGAGCGCGACTTGCCGGCGCATGTGGTGGTCTATTACGTCATCGCGCTGGCGCTGTACATGCGGTCCTCCTACCGTGAAGTCTTGCGTTGCCTGCTGGAGGGCGTGCAGTGGCTGCTCGATCCCTCCGCCAAGGTGAAGGTCGCCGGTAAATCCGGCATTTCCCAGGCGCGCAGCCGGTTGGGCGCCGAGCCACTGAAGAAACTCTATGCTGCGGTGGTGGCTCCCATTGCGGGGAAGTGTACCAAAGGCGCTTGGTACCGGCAATGGCGACTGGTCAGCCTGGATGGCAGCACCCTAGATGTCGCCGATACGGCCGAGAACGACAAGGCCTTTGGGCGTCCGGGCTCCAGTCGAGGACCCAGCGCTTTCCCCAAAATCCGGTTTGTGGCCCTGCTGGAGAACGGGACGCACGTGTTGTGGGGCGCGCATATGGATCGATACGCCACCGATGAACTCACGCTGGCCGAGAAAGTGATCCCTTCACTCCGCAAGGGAATGCTGTGCATGGCCGACCGGTTTTTCCCCAGTTACAAACTCTGGCAGGCGGCCGCCAAGACGGGAGCGGATTTGCTGTGGCGCACACGCCAGAATGCTCGCCTGGACGTGGACAAACGCCTGCCAGACGGCTCTTACCTCAGCCGCATTTACGCCTCCAGTGGGGACCGGCGGAAGAAGCGCATTGGGATTGTGGTTCGCGTCATCGAGTACCGCTTGAAAAACGTCCCGGACGCCGAGTCGCTGTACCGGCTGATCACAACCATCCTCGATCACGAGCAGGCACCGGCCAAAGAATTGGCCGCTCTTTATCACGAGCGATGGGAGATCGAAACCACCCTGGACGAGTTGAAGACTCATTTGCGCGGCCCTCAGATTGTACTGCGCAGCAAGACGCCGGAACTGGTCCGGCAGGAGTTCTTCGGTCTACAGATGGCGCACTTTGCCATCCGTGGTCTGATGCATGAAGCCGCCCTGAAGGCCGATGAAGATCCCGACAGGCTTTCATTCGTGCACTCAGTGCACGTTGTCCAGCGGCGGATGGCCCGTTACGGCTCTATTCCCCCCTCGGCAGAGAAAAGCCTTCCTCGAAGCGATCCTAGACGAGATTCTTGAAGAGCGGGTTGTATCGAGTCGCAATCGGATCAACCCGCGTGGCGTGAAGCGTAAGATGAGTAACTACCCCCTGCGCCCGCGCAAACGCCTGCGCACCCGTCGCATCGAGTTCGCCAAGCGGATCAAGATCGCTAAGTGAACAGTATTGAGTCTAGCCAGAATCCTTGATATCCCGCCGGCTCTCAACCTGACCACCAATTACTTCGTCAAGTTGTGCATCGAGGACGCATTCGGCAAAGAAATCAGCTCGAATTTCTATTGGCTGTCGGCGAAACCGGATGTTCCGGATTGGGAAAAGGGCGATGCATACTACACTCCGCAAAAGTCATATGCCGACTTTGGCGATCTCAAGAAACTGCCTCCCGTCAAACTCGGGGTTTTGACAAGCTATAAGCCGGAGGGAGAGGAAGGAGTTATCCGCATTGCCATTCACAACCTAGGTCCGCAGTTGGCATTCTTCATTCATCTGCAGCTTGTGAACCGCGATAGTGGTGAGGAATTGCTGCCCGTGCGATGGGAAGACAACTACTTCTCCCTGTTGCCTGCAGAGCGGAGAACTCTGATGGCGCGGTACGCACTGGTGAACTCCCGGAAGGCGAAACCCGTTGTTCGTCTGGAGGGGTGGAATGTTGCGAAGACCAACCGTTAGCCGGGCAGCGCACATCGAACACACTACCGAGGTGGTCTACTCCCTCACTGGGTGTTCCGTGGCCTTAAGCTTTCGAGTGAGTTCAAACTCGTGCTCTGCTTCCGCGCGCCGGTCGGCCTGGATGTACGCGCGACCCAGTTCATAGTGAAGGTAGGACTTCTCCGGCCTCAGCTTGGCAGCCGTTTCAAGGTGCCGGACCGCCGATGATACGGAGCCCTGCTCAAGCAGCGCCTTCCCCAGGCTATAG
>CATPBY010000442.1 GCA_955652845.1 uncultured Terriglobales bacterium
CCCGTTTGAGGATTGTCGCCATTGATCGCATTCCACCGCTTCAGGTGCAACTACGAATTAAAGAGCTTATCTGATGCGCAGGCCGAAGACAAAGCTGCTCAGGCGCCTGCGGCCTGGCTGCGAGCCTGCGACAACGCCCTGACTACAAGGTCCGAACGGTCGCGCAGCTTCTGCAGCGAGATGGACAAAGATTCCGCATCGTTAGACGCACCCTGCTGGTTGGCCAAGGCGGATACCCGACCGGCATTTTCCGAGAGCGAACGGGATATCTCCAGCAAGGCCAGAAGCGAATCGGAGTGTAACTTCCACAAGGATGGCGAATTTTCCGCCCGCTTCAATTCCTCCAGCTCCGTGGTCATGCGGGCCACTACGGCAACGGTTCGGAGCAGCACCTGAGCGACGTCCGCGCGCAGGCTCTTTTCCTCGAGATAATCTGCGCAGTAGGCCGACGCCTCAGCCGGGGTCAGCGTGAGGTTGAAGAACCGCATAGGGACAACCTGACGGAATTTGGGATCGGCCACGCGAACGAAGACGCGCACTGATTCTTCCACTTTGCGGAGCTTGGTTTCTTCTGTGGCAATCTGTTGCGGAGTTACTGCGGAACGCATTGCCTGTACGTCGAGTCCTGCCGGCCTGGGCCGCGGGACTGTCGGCTTCGGAGCCGCGCCCCTATCAACCATGGAATATCCATGGCGCCGCGAGGTCCCGCGAATCGGGGGCCGGCGCTCCAGGGTCTTCTTAAGCTTGGACACGCGGGTGAATTTCTCCAGCGCTGCTCCGTAATCGATCTTCAGCAATTCCCCCTCTTCGAGGGCCGCCACGTGATCTACCGTAACGTCGACCCCGTCCACATTTCCCAGGATGGATCCACCCTGCTGCTGCACTTCCTCAGCGAAACTTTTGATCTCCGCGGTGGCGGCATGGAAGAGCTCGTCGAATGTCTTGCCGAAAGCTGCGTTATACGGAGCAATGGTGGCGAGTACGCCGGGATGATAAAAAGAAACATCCAGGGACTGTTTGAGCTCTCGAACGCGTGGGATGATTCCCGATTCAAGCAGCAGGTCAAGGTCACGAAAACTCTCCGCTTCTTCCTGTAAGGGATCGAATCGGCGCAGGATCTGCACATGTTCTTCGGGCAAAGATGGCACATCGGTGTCAGCCAGTATTTCAATCAGCGCGATTTCGAAGGGTGAAAGAGGAAGCGAACCATCGAGTCCATAGCCGCGACGCTCCCATTGACCTGTGACCCGGGGATGGCGATACAGGAAAGTGGCCACCAGATCCGTTTTATCCCGCTTAATGTCGCTGTTATCTCTTTTGCGGGCAAAGTAGCGGAGCACTGCTTCGGCGATCTCAGGATCGGTTTCGTCTGTGAACCCGCGGCGGAGCATGGCGGGAGTGATGGCCATATCGAGCAGGCGCAGCCAGCGCCGCATCTTCTCCAGCGTTTCCTGCACGCTGCCGTCCGCCTGCTGCAGAGAGATGGACTCCAGTCCGGGCGGGACTGGAACCTCTCCCCCCACCGAATCCTGCAGAAGCTTCTCGTAGAAGCCTTGAACAGTGGCCAGAATTGCAAGCTCCCACTTCGGATCCTCAACCACAAACACTCCTGTGCGCGTACCTTGGCTATTGAGACAGTAGTAGCACTAGTAAAAACTAACTTTCGCTTTACGTACATGCAAGTTTTAAAGGGCGCGTCACTAAAGTAACCAGCCCATTTCGCTGTTGCAGAGGCTACGACTGGCTGGGTTGGTTATCGGTGGGAGCTGGGAATGATCTTCGCTCAGCGAATTTAATCGAAAACCACGGTCTTATTGCCGTAGAGCAGAATGCGATTTTCAATATGCCAGCGGACGGCGCGCGAGAGCACAACTTTTTCCAGGTCGCGGCCCTTTTGCAGCAAATCGTCGAGCGAATCTCGATGGGAAATGCGCACCACATCCTGCTCGATGATTGGACCGTCGTCGAGCACTTCGGTCACGTAGTGGCTGGTGGCGCCGATGAGCTTGACCCCGCGGGTGAATGCCTGATGATACGGCTTGGCCCCCACGAAGGCCGGCAAAAACGAATGATGAATATTGATTATTCGCTGGGGATACTGATTGACGAACTTGTCGGAGAGAATCTGCATGTAGCGTGCCAGCACGATGAAGTCGGGGTCCTGCTGCCTGAGCAGGTCCAGGATTTTCTGCTCGGCTTCTGTCTTGCTGTCTCTGGGGACGGGAACGCTGAGGTAAGGGATCCGGTAGAAATCAGCGATGGGCTGATTGTCAGGGTGATTGGAAATGATCAGCGGAATGTCGCAGGCGAATTCTCCGCTCTTATGGCGGTACAGCAGATCCACGAGGCAGTGATCGTATTTCGAAACCAGGATGACCATCCTGGGGCGATAGTTCGAGCGCGCCAGCCGCCACTCCATGCGGAACTTTTCTGCGATGGGGGAGAAGTGTGTCGCGAACTCGGCCAGATCTATGTCAAACTCCGCCGGGTCAAACTCGACCCGCATGAGGAAGAGATTGGATCCCTGGTCGGCGTGCTCGTCAGCGTGCAGGATGTTTCCATTGTGCCGAAAGACAAAGTCAGAGAGAGCAGCGACCACGCCTTTCTGGTCGGGGCATGAGACGAGAAGAACGGCGGAATTTTTCATCTTGTGGCGGCCGCCGTGCCCGGCGGCTGTCGTGCCAGCAAAGCCGGCGCTACTTCTTAAGGTCTTTCAGTATCTCTCGCGCCGCGTTCGCGCCTGAACCACCGGTTAATCCGGCTCCCGGATGTGTCCCCGAGCCGCAAAGATACAAGTTCCGAACAGGAGTGCGGTAACGCGCCCAATCCAACATGGGACGCATGGTAAAAAACTGGTCCAGCGCCAGTTCGCCATGAAAAATGTGTCCCCCGGTCAGGCCATAGGTGTCTTCGAGATCTCTTGGAGTGATGATCTGATGGGTGAGGATCAGCTGCGATAAATTGGGAGCGTATTGCGATAACGTCTTGACCACGGTGTCTCCCAATGCCACTCGCTGGCTTTCCCAGTCACTGTTCGTCAGCTTGTAAGGAGCATATTGCATGTAGATCGACATCACATGCTGTCCCGCCGGAGCCAGCGAAGGATCGGTGAGTGAAGGGATTGTAGCTTCCAGGTACGGCTGCCGCGAAAAGTTTCCATACTTCGACTCGTCAAAGGCGCGCTCAAGGTAGTCAATTTCGGGTCCGATGTGAATTCTGCCGCTCAGAGCGCCATTTTCAGCGGTGCCGTTGAAGGCGGTAAACCTGGGCAATCCGGAAAGCGCAAGGTTCACTTTCGCCACCGTACCGGGCATACGATAGTGCTGCAGCTTCATCACAAAATCGGGAGAGAGGTGGGCAGAGTCAACCAGCTTCAAAAGAGTCCGTTTGGGGTCGGCATTGGAAATGATCGCCCGCGCGCTGATTTCTTCGCCGGTCGCCAGTACCACGCTGATGGCGGCGCCGTCTTTGACCCGGACTTCGATCACCTCAGCAGAACTGCGAATCTCAGCGCCCGCCTGTTGCGCAGCCGCAGCCATGGCCTGGGTAACCGCTCCGATTCCGCCTGTGGCGAAACAGGCCGAGCCCGCGGGATGCGCGTCCGCCGCGGCGCGAATGAGAAGAACCAGGCTGCTGCCCGCCGACCAGGGCCCGAGGAAGGTCCCAAAAATTCCGCGAGCCGCGATGGTCGCGCGCAGAAGTTCGGTTTCGAAATACTCCGCTACCAGATCCGCCACTGCCATGGGTCCCCAGCGCAGCAGACGGTACATATCTTTCTTCCCGAGATTGCGAATGGCGCGGCCGGTCTTGAGCATGCCCCACAAATCCCCGGAACTCGGGCTATCAATATTGGGGGCAACCAGCGCCAGGGCTTCGCCAATCACGCGGCCCATTTTCTCCAGCGACTCCTGGAACTCCGCATACCTGGCTGAATCTTTCTGCGAAAATTTGCTGATCTCCTGAGACGACTTTTCCAAATCGTTGTAAAGAACCAGAGCGCGCCCGTCGGGGGAAAGCGCGGTAACAGCGACATCAGGATTGATAAGCTGGAGACCGTGTTTTTCGAGTTCCATGTCGCGGACAATATCCGGCCGCAGCGGTCCGGCGGCGTGGGCAAGAGTGGAACAACGGAATCCGGGATGGAATTCTTCCGTGATCGCCGCGCCCCCGGGTTGCGGGCGGCGCTCGAGAACCAGAGGCTTGTATCCGGCTTTCGCCAGATAGAAAGCCGTGACCAGCCCGTTGTGGCCGCCGCCAACAATCACTGCATCACGCTGGCCGGCGGTATTTCTTTCGGGCATTACGCCGCTCCCCTGTAGTCCTTCAGGATTTCGAGCGCAGCCAGACGTCCGTTCGCGCCCATAATTCCACCGCCGGGATGGGTGGCCGAGCCGCACATGTAGAGGTTCTTGATGGGCGTGCGGTACTGCGCCCACCCGGGCACGGGCCGCAGGAAGAAGAGTTGCTCGAGCGAGAGCTCGCCCTGGAAGATATTGCCTTCCGTTAAGCCAAAGTCTCGCTCCAGATCCAGCGGCGTCAGAACTTGCCGGTGCAGAATGATGTCTTTGATATTCGGTGCGTATTCCGCAATGGTGTTGATAACGTTGTAGCCGAAAGCCTTTTTCTTATAGTCCCAGTTGAGCCCGGGACGCAGTTTGTACGGCGCGTATTGCACAAAGCACGACATGATGTGCTTTCCCGCCGGCGCCACTGATGGATCGGTAAGCGTGGGAATCACCATGTCAATGTAAGGCCGGGTGGAATAATTGCCGTACTTGGCGTCGTCGTAGGCTTTCTCCATGTATTCAACGCTGGGCGAGATTGAGATCGCTCCGCGCAGGTGCGCTCCCGGGCCGGGCATGCACTTGAAGTTCGGCAGGGCATCCAGGGCAAGGTTGACTTTGCCGGAAGAACCGCGGAACTTATAGCGGCGAACTTCCTCGAGAAAGTCGTCAGGCAGATTGCCGCTCTCAATAAAGCCGATAAAAGTGCGCCGGGGATCGACACTTGATGACACCACGTTGGCGTAAATTTCGTCGCCATTCGACAGCACTACGCCCCGGGCCTTCCCGTCTTTCACAATGATGGTGGCGATTCCTGCTTCAGTGCGGATTTCCGCTCCAGCTTCGCGGGCCGCATCAGCGATGGCATTCGAGATCGCGCCGGTCCCGCCGCGCGCAAATCCCCAGGAGCGGAAAGCGCCGTCAATTTCTCCCATGTAGTGGTGCAGCAGCACGTAGGCTGTTCCGGGCGAACGCACTCCCAGAAAGGTGCCGATAATGCCCGACGCCGACATGGTCGCTTTGAGCACGTCGGTCTCGAACCACTGATCGAGAAAGTCAATGGCGCTCATGGTCATCAACTGCACCTGGTTGTATTTGTCTTCGCTGGTCATGCCCTGAAAGCGGCGGCCGATGAAGAGCAGCTTCATCAGTTCTTTCGGATTCAGCGTCGCAGGATCGGGCGGCACCATGCTGAGGATCGGCTTTACGAACCGGCACATGGCCTGCATGGCTTTGCCAAATTCGTCGTAAGCTTCGGCGTCGACCTTGGAGTGGCGGGCAATCTCGCGATGAGTTTTGCCGTGATCGTTAACGCGCCACAGATAATCTCCGCTCGGCATGGGCGTGAATGTACCGTCGAGCGGAAGGATTTCCAGTCCATGGCGGGGAAGATCGAGATCGCGAATGATTTCCGGCCGCAGCAGCGAGACCACGTACGAACAAACCGAAAATCTGAAGCCGGGAAAGACTTCTTCCGTCACCGCAGCGCCACCCAGCACATGACGGCGCTCGAGCACCAGCACTTTCTTGCCGGCGCGGGCCAGGTAGGCGGCGTTTACCAGACCGTTGTGACCTCCGCCAATCACGATCACGTCATACTTCGAATCAGAGGGCATGCAAACATTCCACTCTCTGGCCGTAAAGACCGCACTTGTAATGCAAAAGATCGCCAGAATTCTAACAGTTACGTCTCGAATGAAGTGAAGTGAATCCGATGACTCGGGCTAGAGCCCGCTGGGAAGGACGGTCCAGGTAAGAATAACGCTCCAGGGTGATGGCATAGATAATGCTGAACGCAAGGCTATTCTTCCGGGAAGTTTTAATCTTGTCTGCAA
>CATPBY010000443.1 GCA_955652845.1 uncultured Terriglobales bacterium
CCTGATCAAACTCGGGAGCCGTCACCGGGCGCTTCGGTTTTCCAGCCCGCTCCTTCAGTTGATTGATTGCAGCACAAATTTTCTTAATCTCGGCATGGCCGAAATCAATGGCGTCTACTACGGTCTCTTCCTTTACTTCCTTCGCGCCCGATTCGACCATCACGATTCCGTCCGCGGTGCCGACGACCATGATGTTAAGCAAGCTGTCCCGCATTTCACTGTACGTAGGATTGACGATGAGAGCGCCATTTACCAGACCAACCCGCACCGCTCCAATGGGACCGTTGAAAGGAATATCAGAGATGGTGAGAGCGCACGAGGCACCATTGATCGCGGCCACATCAGGATCGTTTTCGGTATCCGCCGAGAGAACGAAAGCAATCACCTGGGTTTCGCAACGAAACCCCTCGGGAAAGAGCGGCCGGATGGGGCGGTCGATCATCCTGCTGGTAAGAATTTCGCGTTCACTGGGACGCCCCTCGCGCTTGATAAAACCGCCGGGGATGCGTCCGCCGGCATAGGTGTATTCGCGGTAATCAACGGTGAGCGGAAAAAAGTCGATGCCTTCCCGCGGATCAGGGTTAGCCACGCCGGTGGCCAGGACTACATTGTCGCCCATGCGTACCACGGCAGAGCCGTGAGCTTGTTTCGCAAGTTTTCCGGTTTCGAATGACAGGAGTTTGCCGCCGGCAAGTTCAACAGATACTTCTTGCTTCATGATTCAATCCTTCTGGGCAGGAGGCACACGCGGCGTCCGGAAGATTGCACAATGGGATGTGGACGAGTGCCAGTAAGCCATGGTGAAGACAGCCGTAAGCGCGCCAACTCGGCTTTCCTCATCGGGTAACCGCCGTCACCGGGACGGTAGAATAATTGCGATTGCCTTCCGGTAAATACACGAGCAGCATGAAGCTGGACAACCGCGGGCTACTTGCGGAGTCCCAGCTTATGCACGACGGTTTTATAACGGTCGGAATCGTAGGTCTTAAGATAGTCAAGCAAGCGACGCCGCTTGCTGACCAGCATGAGAAGACCACGGCGTGAACCATGATCCTTCTGGTGCGCCTTGAAGTGTTCCGTCAGCTGACCAATGCGCTCGCTTAACAGCGCGATCTGGACTTCAGGACTACCCGTATCAGTGGCATGCGTGCCGTACTGGTCAATGAGGGACTTTTTTTGCTCTCTGGCTAACACTAACCCGATGCGCTCCTGTCTGATTTTTCAATTTTCTTTTGTAACTTGTTTCAGGGTAACACGTTGAACTCCAAGGTGTAAAGGCGTTGCGTCGGCGCGCCTGCCAAAAGGTGATCTGGAATTCGCATCATAATAGGTATAGATATGTTAGGACTCATGCTGCGATGTGCCCAATGCGGTCACGAGAATAATCCGCAGTATCGTTTTTGCGGAATGTGCGGAGCGCGGTTGCAAGCGATGCCTCCACCCTCGCCGGCGGCCCAACCGCAGCCTCATGCGCCCGCTGTCAGTGGGCCTTCATTTCTGGGATTGGCAGAGGAGCAGCCCAGCGGCAATTTTCAATACCTGCTCGAAGACGATGTGCCTTCCGGCCACGGGCGCCTCTATACTTTGCTGGCCATATTACTTTTCGCTGCGATTTTTCTGGGATGGCGCTGGCATCGCGATGGGTATCCGTGGGGGCGAGCAAGACCCGGTGAGTCCGTGACCGCTGCCCCAGCAGGCACAGCAGCACAGACCTCAATTCCGGCTCCGGCTGTATCGGCCGCCACAAACCAGCCAGAGGCTGCGCCGGCCCCCGGTGCATCGGAGAAAATCGACCTTGGTCCATTGCAACCCGCTGCGCCAGCCGCCGACGCTAACAAATCAGCCGCGCCGCCGCCCCAGGACACGGAAAAAGGTTCAGAACCACCGAGTTCAAAAACCCCGGCGAATGAAACTGTGGCTGCCAATTCTATCCAGCCACAATCGACTGCGGATTCGGAGGCGGATCAAACTCCTCCTAAACAAACGGAGCCATCTTCACCGCCTACTCCAGCGAAGAAGAAGCCAGCGGCCCCGGCGCCAAAACTCGCGGAGGAGCGGCCGGCCGATTCTGCAGCGGCAGACGATGACCGGCTGGTGGTTGAGGGCGAGAAATATCTCTATGGAAATGGTGTGCCGCAGAGTTGTGGACTGGCGCAGAAGAATTTATTCACTGCCGCGCAACGGGCAAATCCCAAAGCGCAGAGCGTTCTCGGCGCCATGTACGCGACCGGCCATTGTGTGAATCGTGATCTGCCAGCAGCCTATCGCTGGTTTGCCAAGGCGCTGCGCCAGGAGCCGGCGAACGAGCGCGTTGCGCAAGACCTGGAAGTTCTGTGGAAACAGATGACGCCGGCGGAGAAGCGGGCGGCTTCGCACAGCGAGCAGTAATCGATCTCAAGTCGTCGACTTCGTCTTCTCGTTTGCGCATGCTTTGCGTCAAGTTGTCCTCCTCCATCATTAAAGTGTGTGCCCAGGCCGTGGCGCCACCTCTCACTTGTAGACGACACGCGAATGCTGTTATGTTTTCGCGGCGGCAATCCCGCTGCGTTTTGATGTATTGAGCGCATGACTGCCAATGGCACATCGGTGGTGGTTGCCCGGCAATCCGCGCCGAGGTAGTGAACGTACTTTAGAAAGGAAGAGATACCCGTTTGTCCAGCGCTGAGTCAAAAGGGGGCGCGGCCGACATTTCGCTGGTGTTGGCCATACGCTCGGGCGACGAGAATGCGATGGCGAAGCTGTACGACCGTTACTCTTCCATCGTTTACTCGGTCGCTCTGCGCGTGCTGGGCGATGCGGGCGCGGCGGAGGACGTATTGCAGGAAGTCTTTATGCAGTTATGGCGCAATCCGGGAGTGTTCGATTCCAGCCGCGGCAATCTGGCTGCGTGGCTGGCGGTCATTTCCCGCAATCGCGCAATTGATGCTATCCGCAAGCGCCGCCCCGAAAGTGATATTGCCGATGTGACGGTTTCCGTCGAACCCGATTTGGCCGGGGATGCTGAACGTACGAGAGCGATGGAGAAAGTTCGCGGCGCGCTTGAGGGCATGCCCTCCGCGCAACGCAGCGCACTGGAAATGGCGTACTTTGAAGGATTGACCCATACAGAAATTGCGGCCAAAACGGGAGAGCCGCTGGGCACCATTAAGACCCGCATCCGGACCGGATTGCTGGCCTTGCGCAAGGTTTTTAGCGCATGAGCGAACACGAACAATTCGCTGATGATCTGGCGCTTTACGCTCTAGGCAGTCTGACTGGCGACGAGCGGACAGTGTTGGAGAAACATCTGGAGGAGTGTTCCGCGTGCCGACGGGAGCTCGACCAATTGCGCGGGGACATGGCGCTAATGGCATTGTCTGCTGGCGGGGCCAAGCCGCCAGCGCGGGTGCGCCAGCGATTGCTCAATGCGGTCGCGCGTGAACCTCGCCGGCCATCAGTTCCGGTGCGCCGGCCCGGGTGGTCACCCGTGCCGTGGTTGGCTGCAGCGGCGCTTGCGCTGCTGGCGGGTTGGTTCTGGCGGCAGAGTGACCAGCTTTCGCAGCGCGTCGCCCAATTGGAGAATCAATCCGCGGAGCAACAAGCTCAACTGCAACAAGCTCGCGAAGTGGTCGCGACCCTTACCGCAACTGATGCGTTGGTCGTCCCCGTCGCCGCTCCCAATACGCCACCCCAGCCCCAGGGGAAGGCGATCTATGTTCGCGACAAGGCGCGGCTGATCTTTGTGGCAAGCAATATGCCCGTCCTGCCTCCGCTGAAGGCCTATGAGCTATGGCTGATCCCGGTGCAGGGAGCACCCATTCCGGCAGGCGTTTTCAAACCAGATGCGCACGGCAGCGCGATTGTGGTCCACCCACCCCTGCCCGCAGGAACGGAAGCCAAGGCATTTGCGATCACAGTCGAGCCGGAAGCAGGCTCGGCGGCGCCAACAACTCCGATTGTCATGATGGGCGCCGGAGAGTAAAAACTTTTCGCCAGAGTTGATTCCTAACCCCCATCCTGTCTTTCCAAAAGCGCAAAGACGAAGGACGGGGCACTCTAACTACTCTTCGCGAGGTGCTTATCGTCGTCTCTCGGTTTCTGAGAGACAGGGTGAGCTTTATCCGGATTGACTCCGTTCAGGATCACATCCTTAGGATTCTTCACTCTCTCTGAGTTTGGCGAGAACCCCGAAGTCTTCCAGGGTGGTGGTGTCGCCTTTTACCTCGCTGCCACTGGCGAGCTCGCGCAGGAGACGGCGCATGATCTTCCCGCTGCGTGTCTTCGGCAGCATATCGGTGAAGCGGATATCGTCGGGCCGGGCCAGCGCCCCGATTTCCTTGGTCACCCAGCGTCGCAGTTCTTCTTTCAGTTCGGGCGAGGGCTTTTGGCCGTGTTCCAGTGTCACGAAGGCGGAAATTGCCTGACCTTTCAGTTCATCGGGACGGCCAACCACGGCGGCCTCTGCCACGGCATCATGAGCTACCAGCGCCGATTCTACTTCCATCGTACTCAGGCGGTGACCGGAAACGTTTATCACGTCATCGACGCGGCCCATGATCCAGAAGTATCCGTCTTTGTCTTTCCGTGCGCCGTCGCCGGTGAAGTAAACGCCGGGAATTTGCGACCAGTACTGCTTCACGTAGCGATCGGGGTCGCCGTAAATGGTGCGCAGCATTGCAGGCCATGGCTGTTTGAGGACTAGAAATCCGCCGGAACCAGCAGGCACAGATTTTCCATCCATGGTCACGACATCAACAACCACGCCGGGAAACGGGCGCGTGGCGGAACCAGGTTTTGCGGCAATCGCTCCCGGCAGTGGGGTGATCATGATC
>CATPBY010000444.1 GCA_955652845.1 uncultured Terriglobales bacterium
GCTGCAGATCGAGTGCCGTCCGCAATCAGCCGTTCGGCGAAGCCTTCAGGAATAATGTTTTTGACCTTCTGGCCGACTAATTCGTCGCGGCGGTAGCCGAACTGCTTCTCCGCCTGCACGTTCAGCAGCACGATTTCTCCGCCAGGCTTGACTACTACGATGGCATCGGGAGCGGCTTCGAGCAGACCGCGGTAACGGCCTTCCATCTGCGCCAGATGGGTGTCTGCATCTTTGCGCACGCTGATGTCGCGAATCGCCGCCGTCACCAGAATGCCTTCGGGGCTTTCCAGCGGGCTGAGCATGATCTCGATCGGGAACTGACTGCCATTCTTGCGTCTTCCCGACAGCTCGATGCCGGTTCCAATCTGCTGGGCCAGAGCTTCCGCAGCGCTGCGGGTGCCGTCGGCGATCAGCCGTTCGGCGAAGCCTTCGGGGATGATGTTCTTGACCTTCTGGCCGACCAGTTCGTCGCGGCGGTAGCCAAACTGCTTCTCCGCCTGCAGGTTCAGCAGCACGATTTCTCCGTCCTGGTTCACCACTACCATGGCATCGGGAGCGGCTTCCAGCAGTCCCCGGTACTGCCCCTCCATCTGCGCCAGATGACTTTCCGCGTCCCGGTGCAGGCTGATGTCGGTATTGGTGCCGAACCAGCGCACTACCTTTCCTTCAGCATTGCGGATCGGTACGGCGCGGGAGAGGAACCAGCGGTAGTTGCCATCCTTTCCACGAAGAGGGAAGGTGTCTTCCCAGACCTCGCCGGTCTGAAAACATCGGGTAATCTTTTCCACCACGCGCTGCACCTGGTCGGGATGATGCACTTTTGTCCAACCCCAACCGGCCATCTCCTCTAAGGTGGTGCCGGTATAGTCAAACCAGCGCTGGTTGTACCAGAAGATCGAGCCCTTCTCGTCGGCCATCCAGGCGAACTGGGCGATGTTATTGGCCAAGTCGCGGAAACGCTCTGCGGATTCGCGCAGCCCCTGTTCCGCAAGGTCACGCGCTGCAAAATTACGATAGACGCTTACGGCCGCGCAGCCGGCGATCAACAAGCCCAAGACTGTTCCGGCAATCAGAACCCCTTTGGTTTGGCCGAGCCGCTGTTTCGCATCCGCATCGCGCAGCGCCAGCAAGCGCAGTTCTTCGTTCTGCATCTGCCGGATCACTTCCTCGAACCCGTTCATAGTGTGCTGCCCCGCCCCACTTTCAAAGGCATTCGCGGCCGCCTCTAAACCCTGATTCCGGCGCAGTGCAATAACACTCTCCCCGTTCTCGACCTTGCGCTCAACCAGGTTTTCGAGAGCCGGAAACTGGCGCTGCTGTGTAGGATTGTCAACCGTCAAATTACGGATGATGGCTTCATCCTGCCGCGCGCTGGCAATGCCGGCGTGGAATGAATCGACATAAAACTCCTTCCCGGTTAAAACAAATCCGCGGCAGTTGGACTGAACGCTCCCCAGGGTGGCGTCCAGATCGTGGAGCTTTTCCAGCACTTCGTGGGTATGCCGCACCCAGCGCTCGCTTTCCGCAGATGCAACCATCCCACGATAAGAAACTCCCCCTACAATGAGTAAGGTCACGATGGCAGATCCGAATGCGAGTTTCACGTTCCGATTGAATCGCGAAGCCGTCCTCATTTCATGAAATCTCTACAATTTGTAAGTTGACTTTCGTTCAGCTTGCTAAGGGCTTGCGTCGACAATCGTCTGCCGGTCGGCACTTTTTGAGTATGTATGCGGGAAGGGGGCTGCCGGACTAAGAAATTCTCGAAGTGCGCAATTTCAGATTTCAAAGTGGGAGAAGACTTATTTGGAATCACGGAGGCGTGTTGTGAGCCCGATTCCAGGTGGCGCCCAACGCGATGCTGCAACCTCTGCAGCGCGCTATGAGAACGTGGTATTTGCCCTGGCAAAGGGAGTCGCCTCCAACGCCATGGCTTCTACAAGTTCATGCAGTTGCAGTTTGGTTGCTTCGTCGAGCCCGGTAAACTCAATGCCCATGCCCACTCCGCCGTCGCAGGTTCTGACCACTCCCGTGGTTTGAACTTTCTTGGAATTCAGCCAGAAAATGATGGTCAGAAGTTTGTCCACCGGAAGCGGCTGCCTGGTCTCGATGTAGCAACCCCCACCCGCAATATCGGAGGTGTTGGTCTGCATATGCCGGCCGGCGCTTTGATCATCCCGGAGTTCGATGGGAAACGGAATGCGGCGCCGGGGAAATCTTCTTTTCTCGCCGGTCGCCGACGCGATGCCAGCCATCGGTACGCTTCCGGCCTGCGCGATTACAGTCTCATTCTGCCAAGGGCTCGATTGCCCCTCCAGCCGCTCCACTCCAACTTCGATCTTCTCTGCCTCCCCCGTATCCAGCACCCAGATCACTTTGCAACGGGCCTTCCTGCCGCCGAATTGCACCCCGATAACGTCCCCCGGCTTCAGTCGTTTCTCGAGCCCGGATAACTTGGCGCCGTGAGCGCTGATATTCTGGGCATGCGCTTCCTGGGAAAATGGACGGCCATCGGCGGCAATGCCAAATACTCGCAGTAACAGCTCGACATCGAATCGGGGCTCTCGCTCGCGTGACATGCAAAGTATTAGCTTGGAAAAAGCTCGGAAATGAAGTCTCGATCTGCCATCTTCAAGAGCTCCTTGCGTTCCTGCTTCCGCAGGACGCCGTTGATGCTGCCCACAATTGCAGCTGACACACGACCGACACTTAATTATCAAGCCAGGTGACAAGACCCTTGACCAGCATTTCTGTCAGCCCCAGAGGAAGATTTCTACTTTGGGAATTGGCCCAATCTTGCGCGTAGCGCATCTTTGGAAGAAATGTCGCTTCAGTTATTCTGCGCGCGACCTTACAGCGCAGGAAAAACCGGACTAGGGATTCGACTTATCGTTATGCGGGAAGCCCGGTTCCTTGGATTTGAACTACTGCGCTTCACTTTTGCCTGGCGAAAGCATGGTTGATACCATAAAAATGAGATGATTTCGAGCCCGCCCATTCGTCCCATGCTCGTTTCTCCGCATTAATCAGCA
>CATPBY010000445.1 GCA_955652845.1 uncultured Terriglobales bacterium
ACGTGTAGTCGCCCAACACAAAAATCCCTCGCCGGCTGAACGGCGCCGGGCTTTGGAACGCTGAGAAAAATGCTGAGAATTCAAATTGAACCACCACCAATAAGAGTCATTGCAGGGGGCCGCCAAATAGAGTTATAGTGCCCGGTTGCGCGCGCACTTATCCTTTGGAGTTAACAGCTTCCGCGAGCTGATGGACTCGAACGGAAAATTCGAACTGCAAACTATGATAGGGCAATGATTCTACCCGCCTTTTTAGTCGCGATATCGCTGCTGATCCTGCTGTTCGTGCTGCGTGCCGCGCGTGGGCAAGCTCAGACGTTCAGCGATCTCGATGACCTGAACGGTAGAACACGACCAGTCGACATCGATGCCTTCCGCAACCTTGTGGATCCCGAAGAAGAGGAATTCTTGCGCCACAACCTCCTTCCTTGCCATTTTCGCGTCGTGCAAAGGGAACGACTGCGAGCTGCGCTGGATTATGTGAGATGCACCACGCATAACGCTGCCATTCTTTTGAGGTTGGGGGAAGCAGCCGCAGGCAGCGCTGACCCCAGGATCGCCATCGCCGGGCAGCAGTTGGTCGATGACGCGCTCCGCTTGCGGGTTTATGCACTTTTGGCGATGGCGAGATTGTATTTGGGAATCGCGATGCCTGGTTCCCCTCTCTCAGCGGCTCGGCTCTTGAAAAGTTATCAACATCTCAGCGATCTCGCTGCCCAACTTGTGATCATGGAGCATCCCACCCGAGTTACCCGTTTTTCTGCCATTCTTTGAACTTCCTAGTTGGCACCCCAAGTGCTAACTCAACCAGGAAGCACCGGTTGCGACTGCTCCAAATGGCGTAGTCGCCAGGATTTCGCCTGAATCTTGTTCCAAAAACAGAACATGGAAAGAGAAAACTTGTTGGGTGTAATTACCGTGTCACTATTCTTGACAACATCGCCTGGCTGCATGAGGAAAGGTGCAAATTGAGGCGAGCTCGGGGCTAATGAGTTCGGATAGCCACTTCGACTCCGACGCGGATCTTCGGCGCTACGAGGCGCTACTGGAAATGGCGGACCTCATGGTCCACCACCGCAGTTTGCCCGAGCTGTTTGTCGAAATGGCAGAGCGTCTGCGGAAAGTAGCCGCCGCAGAATTTGCCAACTTTTCACTGCACGATTCCACCAGAAATGTGATGAGACTTTACC
Organism: uncultured Terriglobales bacterium; assembly: GCA_955652845.1. GTDB lineage: Bacteria > Acidobacteriota > Terriglobia > Terriglobales > Acidobacteriaceae > JABCYV01. The sequence continues at coordinate 1,191 of CATPBY010000445.1, forward strand.
TGTGGGAAGGCAAAGACCTCGTCCCGTCTTTCTTAGAGGTTCCGGTGGCGGAATCTCCCGCCGGATGGGCGTGGCAGAATCAGCAGCCGCTTGTGGTTCCTGATGTGGAATCGGACCACCGTTTTCCCGCGGCTCTGGACGTGCTCAGAGAAAAAGGGTTGCGGTCGTACTGCTGGTTACCGCTGACTACAGCGCAAAAGCGCCTGGGAGCGTTGGGCCTGGGCAGCTCGCGGGCGAATGCTTTCGGCGAAAAGGATTTGCGGCTTCTTCCCAGAGTTGCTGAATTAGTGGCGATCGCGGTGGAAGGCGCTCTCACCCGGGAAGCCCTCCAACAGGAAAAAGAACGCCTGCAGATGCTGCTGGAGGTCAACACCACGCTGATTACCAACCGCGATCTGCAGAAACTCTTGTCGACGATTTCCGAATTCATGCATCGCATGATTCCGCATGACTACGCCAGTGTAGCCATATATAACGAGGCCGCACATTCGCTGTCGTTGTACCCGCTCGATTCTCCGTTGACTACAGGATTGGCGGGTGTGGATACCACCCTCCCCGTCAAGGAAACGCCGGCAGGGCATGCCTTACTGGAAAGGGAAACCAAGATCTTCAGCAGGGAAGATCTATCAGGCATTCAGTCCAGCTATGTGAATCAGATGTTGAAAAAGGGCATCCAGTCTCTGTGTTGTATCCCGTTGATCACGCGTAAAGGTGAACTGGGAACACTCAATCTGGGAAGCGTCCAGGAAAACGCATTCGATATCCATGATATCGGCCTGTTGCAGCAGGTGGCGGCGCAGGTGGCGCTCGCCCTGGACAATGCACGGGCCTATCGGGAAATCGCTGAACTTACCGACAAACTCGCCAAAGAAAAACTCTATCTGGAAGACGAAATTCGCAGTGAACTCAACTTTGAAGAAATCGTCGGTGAGAGTGCGCCCCTCAAGCGCGTTCTCGGTCAGGCCAGGACAGTTGCGCCCAGCAATGCCACTGTTCTTGTTCTGGGTGACACAGGCACAGGCAAAGAATTGATTGCTCGAGCCATCCATCGCATGAGCGTCCGCAAGGATGGCAGTTTCATTAAATTGAATTGCGCAGCCATCCCCACAGGATTACTGGAAAGCGAATTGTTCGGCCATGAAAAAGGCGCATTCACCGGCGCTATCAGCCAGAAAGTGGGCCGTCTGGAACTGGCGGACAAGGGAACACTGTTCCTCGACGAGGTGGGCGACATTCCTCTGGAATTACAGCCGAAGCTGTTGCGGGTCCTGCAGGACCAGGAGTTCGAAAGGCTGGGAAGCACGCGCACCATCAAAGTGAACATTCGTCTGGTCGCTGCTACCAATCGGGATTTGGCGAAGAGCGTTGCCGAACGCGAGTTCCGAAGCGATCTCTATTATCGCCTGAATGTTTTTCCCATCCGCATGCCGTCATTACGCGATCGCCGCACAGATATCCCTCTGCTGGTGCGTTACTTCGTCCAGAAGTTCGCTCGCCGCATGAATAAGCCGATTGACACGATTCCGACGGAGACGATGCGCGCGTTGGTGAGCTGGGAGTGGCCGGGCAACGTAAGAGAACTGGAAAACTTTATTGAAAGATCGGTGATCCTTTCAGAAGGTTCGGTGCTGCGAGTTCCATTGGCCGAGCTGACGCCCATCTTCGATGGTGTTTCCGGGGATGGCACGCTCGAGGGCCTGGAGCGGCAGCATATTATTCGAGTCCTGCGCGAAACCGGCGGGGTCATTGCCGGGTCGCGAGGAGCCGCAGTCCGGCTGGGATTGAAGCGAACTACTCTGCGGTCCAGAATTCTCAAGTTAGGAATCTCTCGCCAGGAGTATGAATGAGGGCATCCGGCGCCCAGATCGATGCCATTGAGTGGGCTGACGAAATGTCGGCATTCTGCCGGACAGTCGTCGTAACAGGCGGTAAAGTACCGCCGCTGCTTCGGTCCTCAAACGCGGATTGGCGGTTATGTTTGCCACAGCATAGCACTTTTTCCTGCCTTTGGAAGTTCACCTGCCACAACAGATTCGATCAAGGCCCTGGTTCCAAACTTTCACTTTTTAGTCCGGGGACCAATGCGAATCTGCAACGATCTGGCGGCGCAGAAAGCAAGCTCGTTCGGGGGCAGAACGATGCTTGCATCGGCAAACGGTGCGTTTTCGGTCGTCCCGGCGCCAGAGGAGTTGGGGTCGTACTGGCCGGACTTAGGCGGACGTGATTCCGGCGCAATTGAAAACGAACCCGGGGAACTACAAAGTGAGATCGACCCTCTATTCCTGTTTTACTGCAGTGTGGGCTGGCATCGACAGGCTGATGCCGGCGCCGGATGGGAATTGATTTATGGTCTGCGTTCGTCACGAAGCGAAGCAAGAATGGTGGCATCAGCGTTGCTGGCCCGAGCGGCGGATGTACGGTTGCCATTGCAGTGCTTGCGCCCTCCGAACTCGGAGATCGAAAGACCGGCGCGCGCCAATTTACGCAAAGTCGACTGCCGTGTCATCGACAAGGTGGTGACGATGAAGACTCCCTACGGGCTGGAAATTATTGAGAGCTGCGTGACCTGCAAGCTGCGGAAAGACAAATGGTTCTGCAGTCTTTCTTCCGAGGTGCTGAGGTCATTCAGCGGATCCAGCCATCTCAGTACCTATCCCGGCGGGGCTGTGCTTTTCGTCGAAGGTCAATTGCCGCGAGGCGCTTTCGTTCTTTGCTCCGGCAAAGTCAAGCTTTCGACCACCTCCAGGGAGGGGAAGGTATTGATTCTCAAAATGGCTGAACCCGGCGAAGCTTTAGGGCTGAGCGCAGTAATCTCCGGGACATGCTATGAATTGAGGGCGGAAACCGCCGGACCATGCCAGGTGAATTACATCGAGCGCGAAGCCCTGATGAAATTACTGCAGCAGTATGGAGAGTTGGGGCTGCATTCCGCGCAGGCACTGAGCGGGGAGTTTCAGTCCGCTTATCGAGATATCCATGATCTGGTGCTGGCGCGGTCATCGGCAGGGAAGTTGGCAAAGCTGCTGTTGTCCTGGACGACGGGCCGTGAAATAGAAAATGGAGCGTGTGAGATCCGCATTCGATCGAGCCTCACCCATGAGGAAATGGCGCAGATGATTGGATCCTCCCGTGAAACTGTGACTCGTCTGTTAAGCGAACTCAAGAAGAAGGAATTCATCCGGCTGGAAGGCTCGACTTTAGTGATCCGAAATCGAACCGCTTTAGAAGCGCTGGCTGCGTGATTATTGGTTGCAGCCCGAAAGGCGGCTGGTGAAAGACTCCTCCCCACCGGCCGCCTCCCCCAAAATACTTCGTTCCATTCACAACGACTTACTCAGAGGTGAAAACACTTCACTGGTGCACGGGCGTCTCGGCAGATTTCCCGGAAATGGCCACTTCCCTCGTAGGCTTGTGTTCGCGGGCAAAAAAGAGCAGATAGACAAGAAACATCAGGATCAGCACTGCACCGAAAGTACAAACGATGGTGGCGCCGGTGGGAGTGTCGAACAGGACGGAAAAGTACACGCCCAACGCTGAAACCAGCGTTCCCATGGTCCAGCCGATCGCCAGGCGGCGGCCGATCCGGTCGGCAAATAACATCGCACCCACGGACGGGACGACCAGGTAACAGAAGACCAGCAAGACTCCCGCGATTGCGACCGAGGAAGTCACAACAAACCCGAACGAAGCGTAAAACAGAAAATCCCAAAAACGAATACTCAAACCTTTTGCTTCGGCCTGGGCAGGGTCAGTGGAGATCAGCAGGAACTGTTTGCGGAAGATGTAATGGAAAACTCCTATCACGCCGTAGAGAATCGCCGTTTTGGCCACATCGCGCATGGAGACAGCAAGAATGTTCCCCACCAGCATGTCCTTGAGGTGCTCAGTCTCCCCGGTTGCCTTGCTCATGGCGAGGATAGCGGTCGCCGACGCCACTGCGTAGGCGATGCCGATGAAGGCCTCTTGTGGAATTCGCCCTCGACGAGTACGTGCGAAAGCAAAGACAGCTGCGCCCACGAAAGTAAACAGCAGGCTCAGCCAGTAGGCGCCCCCGGCATGGGGATCCATTCCCATCAGGATGGCGACGGTCGCGCCCAGCGCCGCAATCTGAGCCAGCGCCAGATCGACAAAAATGACCCCACGCTCCACCACGTGGACGCCAAGATAGGCGTGAATGCCGGTCAGAATCAGGCTGGCAAGAAAGGGAGCCAGCAAGAATGGCAGAATCTCCATAGGTCTCCTTTATTGAGTCGCCTGAAACGCTTTAGTCAGCAACCCAATATCGTAGTCGAAGAGCTCAAAATAGTTGGTTACCTGCTTTTCACCACCGACCGATGGCAAGTACACCACGACCTGCGCGCCGGTTTCGCGGCCAATAGACTGCGGTGTCTTCAAGTCGAAATATGGCTCCACCAGCACCACTTTACAATTCTCCCTCTTCATCAACTGAACCAGTTCAAGCGTGTGACTGGGCGTGGGAGGAATACCAGGCCTGGGTTCCACATAGCCAATCACGTCCAGCCCAAAGCGCTTGGCGAAGTTGGGAAATGAGCGGTGGTAAGTGACAACCTTACGTCCACGATACGGCTTCATTTCTGCGTCCCATTTCTGTTCAGCAGATGCCAGGCGTTGCTGAAAATCCTGCAGGCGTTGCTGAAAATAACCAGCATCTTCGGGATCGATTGCGGCAAATTTGCCGGCGATGCCTTTGGCGATGCGGCGCCCGTTGTCGGGATCGAGCCAGTAATGCGGATTGCCCAGGGGATGGACATCGCCTTCCGCTCGCGTGACCGTGCCCTGGGGAATTTCCAGGATTTCCGCAAACTGCGAAGCATCCAGGTATCCTGGCCCGCCTACCTGAATCTTCGCGTTGCCGCTCTGGGTGATGAGAGGTGGCAACCACCCTATTTCTAACTGAAGTCCGACCGAGATGAGCAGGTCGGCCTGGCGCAGTTTCAACAGAAAGCTCGGTTTGGCCTCGACGAAGTGCGGATCCTGATAACCTTTCGCAATTGATTCAACGTTTACCTTGTCGCCCCCCACCTCCTGGGCGAGAGCGGCCATGTCGGTGGTCGAAGTTACGACATTGAGCTTTCGGGCAGCAGCTGCCGATGGCGAAAGCATTGCCCACGCCAGCAGGCAAAGCGACAGGGCAGTAGAGAAGCGAGAAATCGAGTTTGCTTGTTCCATGGAACTCCTAAAAGGGATGCGCTCCGTGCGCCCCTAGAGAAAACTGCACTTGCATCAATAACTGATGGGTATCGATGTTCGTAGCCGCATAGCGGATAAATTCATATTGTCCGCGGATCTGACTAAATTCACTCGGCCAGTATGTGAGTACGGCGGAGAAACCTTTATCGATCGCGCGGGCATTCTCCGCTTCACCGGAGCGGTCGAATCGTCCACCTACGAACCACCGCCGCCCCAGCTGATAGTCGGCCGAGGCATATAGGCCGAAAGCGCGCTGCTCAAACGGAAGCTGCTGCCGTTGGCTCCAGATAAATTCGCCGCGGCCTGTAAAAGAATGGTAGATCGACCGCCGCAACGGCTTCCACCGCACCGTAGCGTCGATCCCATAAAG
>CATPBY010000446.1 GCA_955652845.1 uncultured Terriglobales bacterium
CACGTGATTTCGATGACGCGGTCACGGTCCGTCTCCTGGAGAACGGTAATTTCGAGCTGCAGGTGCACATCGCGGACGTCGCCCACTACGTCACTCAGGATTCGGAGCTCGATCACGAAGCGCGCTTGCGCGGCACCAGCGTCTATTTCCCCGACCGCGCCGTGCCCATGCTGCCGCTTGAGTTGTCAACCGATATCTGCTCCCTGCGTCCGGACGTGGATCGCCTGGTGCTGTCCTGTGTGATGGAGATTGATCACCGCGGGGAGATTGCCGGTTATGAGGTCTGCGAAGGCATTATCCGGTCGTCCCAGCGCATGACTTATACCGACGTCACGGCAGTACTCGAAGGCGATGCCGCCACGCGAAAACGCTACGCCGAACTGGTCCCGGTATTTGAGTTGATGAGGGACCTTGCCGTGATCCTGAACCGCAAACGCGAGCGCCGCGGTTCCATTGATTTCGACCTGCCTGAGCCGGTGATTGAGTTCGATGAATTCGGCTTGATGAAGAGCATTACCCGCTCAGAACGTAAAATCGCCAATAGGCTGATCGAAGAATTCATGCTGTCGGCCAATGAAAGTGTTGCGCAATACCTGGAACACAAGCGCGTCCCGTCGCTTTACCGCATTCACGAAAAGCCCGACGCCAAGCGGGTATACGACTTCGAAATCATCGCGGCAACTTTCGGCTACTCGCTGGGCGTAGGCGCGCTGCCTATTCATCGCGTCCAGCTTAAGACCGACCGTCGCGCCAACTACGGTACCGGCAAGCGTACGCGGGAGATTGAGATTCCCAAAGAAGTACACATCACGCCCCGCATGTATCAGAAACTCACGGAAAAAATCGCCGGCAAACCCGAAGAGAGAATCCTTTCGTTCCTGATGCTGCGCTCGCTGAAACAGGCGCGTTATTCGGAGGAAAATCTGGGCCACTTCGCTTTGGCGGCGACGACCTACACGCATTTCACCTCGCCCATCCGGCGTTACCCAGACTTGATCGTGCACCGGATTCTGAAAGAAGTATTGAACAATTCCGCGGAAAAGCGTGAAGGAAATGTGCCGGTTGGGATATTTCCGTCGAAAAGCGTTGCCGGCAGGCAGGATGCGGTCGCGACGCCATGGTCGAAACGGCGCGAACATGCGGCCCTCGAATTGGCGGGCGGACCCATCCCGGTAGAAGAACTCCACGACATTGCCGAAGAATCCAGCCGAGCCGAACGTCGCGCCGACGAAGCCGAGCGTGAGCTGATGGAATGGAAAAAGGTCAAGTTCATGAAGGATCGTGTCGGCGAAGACTTAGACGGCTTGATTATCAGCGTGACCAAGTTCGGGTTTTTCGTCGAGCTCACCGGCCTTTTCGTCGAAGGCCTGGTCCCGCTCGACTCACTCCCCGGTGACCGTTACACCTATCACGAGAATACCCGCGAGATTATCGGCCAGCGCACTCATAAGATCTACGGATTGGGACAGAAGATTCGAGTGCTGGTCGATCGCATCGATCCTGTAGAAAAGAAAATCCAGTTCGCAATTTACGAAGAAAAGCCGGCCGCGAAACGCAGGAAACGCTGAGCCTGGTGTAAAATCTTCTGGTTGACCCCACTGGCGGCATTCACGATGCGGCCGGTACCTTCCCGTCGGGACGTGGCTCAGCCTGGTAGAGCACTCGCTTGGGGTGCGAGGGGTCGGCAGTTCAAATCTGCCCGTCCCGACCATTTAAACTTTCAACGACTTAGCTCCAGCGCGCAGATCAAAGGCGAGTACTCAAGCAACGGCAAGGAAAAAGGCCGCGCTGTGTGCTCGATGTTTTCAAGGCATTCTATTTGAGGACTGATGCATGCTAGAACGATCCCTCCTTTTCTCGGACGATATACTTAGATGATGCACGCTATTCCTGCGGCAGTACTCAAAGACAAGGTCCGTGACTTTTGGAATTCCGATCCCTGTGGCACCAGGTATCTAGATGGGCCAGATGCGTTTGCGGCCCACGCCCACGCACGATACGCGCTGGAACCCCATATTCCGACATTTGCGCAGTTTGCGTCGGCGCGCGGCGCGAGGGTGCTTGAAATTGGCGTGGGCATAGGTGCCGATTATCTAGAATGGCTAAAGGCGGGGGCTCTCGCAACTGGAATCGATCTTTCAGCGTCGTCGATTGACCAGGCGCGGCGTCGGTGTGAATTAGCGGGCTATGGACCAGACTTGGGGGTCTCAGATGCAGAAAGTCTTCCATTCCCGGACAATACTTTCGACGTGGTGTACTCGTATGGCGTGATGCACCACAGTGCGGACACGCAGCAGTGCCTGAATGAAGCATGGCGAGTGCTCAAACCAGGCGGCCAGGCGAGAATTATGCTGTACCATCATCCTTCCCTTACCGGTTTAATGCTGTGGTTGCGTTTTGGGCTCTTTCAGGGCAAGTCCATCAGGCGATCGGTCTATGACCATTTAGAGAGCCCTGGAACCAACTCATTCACGAAGGCCGAGGTTTGCTCCATGATGCAACGGTTCGAGGATATTTCGATGGAGTGTGTCTTTAGTCCCGGGGATCTGCTCTCGCACAAGCCCTCCGCGCGCTTCCATGCTGGTTTTTATCGGATGGGGTGGGCCCTGTATCCGCGTTTCTTTGTACGTTCGCTTTGTCGCAAGCTTGGGCTTTTTCTACTGGTCTCCGCCCGCAAGCCCAATAAGGGGTACACCCACGTCTAAGAGAGTGTGAGCCAACGAGCTGCGTAGAACCGGATTGGCGCGAGGCGCACCGACGGCTTCAGCAGAATGGGCGCCGCTCTAAGGTCAATCACCCTTCGGCGTGTCAGGACCGTGACGCATGGGCAGCCGGTCAATCGCGCTATGGCGTTACCAGACCGCACTCGCCTGGGGGCATAAGTAATTCGAGGTAACTTTTTGGACATCGCTTCGATTACGAACGGCATCAGACTTTCGGTTCGTGCTTTTGGAGGGGTACATGTCCTCTCGTACGAATGCGGTTGAGCAGCGCGCGCGTATGCCAAAGAAAGCTTTTCGCACGGTTCGCACGATTTTCCTGGTGGCAAACGCCGCCCTGGCGTTGCTTGCCCGCCAACGAAAATACGCCAGGGTGGAGAGCAAGAGCTGGTCAGAAAAGCTTAAACAGCGTCGCGCCTCGCGCAACGCTGCGGATGACGCGGCCCGCCGCTACCTCGTTTATGTCATCCTGCCCATCTGGTCGGTGGCAGGCTTCCTCGACTGGGTGTGGCACCGGCAAACCAGGATTGAAACGACCAGCGGCATGAAAGAATCCGCTATGCACCTGCTGATGATGGCCGAAGCAGGCGCGCCAATATTAACTGGCCTGTTCCTGGAGATGAATGCTGGCGCGCTGGCGTTAATGGGCGCGGGCTGGCTGCTGCACGAATTAACCGTCGCCTGGGATGTGAAATACACCATCTCGCGCCGAAAGATTTTTGCTCGTGAGCAGCACACTCACAGCTACATGCAAACCATCCCATTCGATATCGTGGCCACGCTTGCCTGTCTTTATCCCGAACAATTCATGGCTATGTTCGGACTTGGTCCGCAGAAGGCTGACTTTAGGTTACGTTTCCGCAAACCGCCGGTACCGCTGAAGGACTTTGCTGCCATAGTCACTTGCATGGGAGTAGTTTCGGGCCTGCCTCACCTCGAGGAGTTATGGCGCTGTTATCGTGCCAAAAGAGAAGGACTGGCAGGACGCGACATTCCGGAATGCGCGCAGGAGCTCTATTCATCCACTTAAATGTGAGCCGATTGCAACGTGCATGCAGGCGCGGGCGTCCCCGCCCGTGCGGTCACTCGCATGAGGTCGACACGGGCGGGCGTCCCGCGTGTGTATGTAGAATTTCTCATGTTGCAGATGTATCCGGCTAATCCAACCATTCCGCGACCTCGAGCAACTAAAACCGATGCAGGTGTCTAGAGAAATAAGAAACACCTTCGGTTGGTGAGAAAGGACTGCGCTATGGCAAGCCCGGCAAGCATCAAGAAGCATCCCATTCATCCCATGCTGATAGCTTTTCCCATCGGATTGTGGACATTCGCTCTAGCCTGCGACGTTCTCACTGCTTTCGGCGGGCGCCCTGCCTGGGCAATAGTTAGCCGGTATTCCATTGCCGGCGGAATCGCCGGAGCGGTGGTGGCGGCCATCCCAGGGCTCATTGACTATTTCTCGATCGATGAATCGGAAATGAAGCGGATTGCGACCACACACCTTTTTCTGAACGTGGCTGCTTTAATCGTTTTCAGTTTCAATTTGTGGATTCGGTTTCGTCTGGATGGAGAAAGCCACCTGCCGCTAATCCTCTCGTTCGTTGGCATTGGACTGGTGGGAATCGGAGGCTGGCTGGGCGGTGAAATGGTCTACGTAAAGGGAATGGCAGTGGAGGCGGTGGAAAAGCAAGCCAGCAAGAATAGCAATGAACGCCGTCTTCGTCGCGCCAGCTGAGACCCTGCCGCTGGAACAAGATCTGGTAAGCGATCCCCCACCGTAGACATACCCCGGTTGACCGGGCTGGCTAAAAACGCAACCTGATAAACTGTGGAAGAATCGCTCCGCGGAGGGATGCGTGAG
>CATPBY010000447.1 GCA_955652845.1 uncultured Terriglobales bacterium
GAATAAATTCTGTGGGTGAGCTGAAAGCTTTCCGGATCGAATTGAAATATGGTCAGGTCGCCGAACTGGTTCCGGTCGGGATCGAAAAGCTGATAATAGTAAATCGTAGAGTGCTGGCCGAAAATCCACTTGCGATCGGGATTGAGATAAGTTTGCGCGGGCTTTCCCTTGATCCTGTTGCGCAGTGCGTCCTGCCGTCTGTTGGCACGTGGGAGATAAAACTGATCAAAGAAAAACAGACCCGTCGCCAGCAGGGTGGTAGCCAGCAGCACGGGTACGACCACCCGATAAATGCTGAGACCCGAGGCCTTGATGGCGGTGATCTCGTTGGAGCGTTGCAGCAGGCCAAAACTGATCAGTACCGCAAGCAGGATGCACAGGTGGGTCGAGTTATAAACGAAAAAGGGTATTACGTTCAGTAGATATTCTCCTACCACCAGCAGAGAAATCTGATTGCGCAGGATATCCCCCAGCAGCTCAAACAGGGTAAATACCAGCAACAGGACAAGAAACGTGGCCAGAATCATCGACAGGTACAAGATGAAGTCGCGCAGCACATAGTCGTCCAGGATCATCGGAAAACGGGCGCTGAAAACCCGCCGGCGGTTGGAAGCGCGCCGGAAAGCATCTCCCGGCCGGTTAAAACGAGACAGGATCCAACTGGCTTCTGCCTGATCTTTTTTAAAGGGATTCCAGCGCAGAGAAACCAGCTCCAGCGGCTTGCGTTCCGCCCGCCACAGCAGGAATGCCCCGCATAAAAAGAAAATGATATTCGACAGCCATCCACCCAATAACGGAGAAACCTTCCCCTGGCGCGCCAGTGTAACTCCGATCAGCGAAACCGAGTAGTAAGCGAAAACCAGCAGGATGGTCAGTACGAAGCCAGCTGATTTACCGCCCTTTTTGGATGACAGGCCGAGCGGAATGCCGACCAGAGCCAGCACCAAACATGACGTGGGCAAGGCGAAACGGCGGTAGAACTCGATCAAATACCAGCGCGCCGTGCCCGCGTTCGTGTGGCTGGCGAGTCGAGGCAGTTCCCAGGTTGCGATTTCAGCCGTGGGGGTCGGCTCCTGTTCCCTGTTCTCACTTTGGGGCAAGGGAATAGGGAGATCACTCTGCTGGAAAGTAGATATCTGGTAATGGTCGGGATTTACGGGATCGGTCTCGTGCGTCGCGCCATTGCTGAGGTGAAGATGCAGGGTTTCCTCTCCTTCACTGACCAGAACACCTTCCCGGGCCATGGTGATGCTGGGCGCGGCGGGATTACTGATATCCGCGATAAAGACGCCCCTCCACAACGCCGCCCCGTAAGCGCTTTTCACATCCTGAACATAAAGCACGAGCTTGGGGAAGCCTTCGTAAAACACCCGCGGGTGCACTTCAAAAGAAGCTTGCGAAGACTTGAGCCGATCCTGCAGGCGCCCCAGAGCGGCTTGGGAGAGCGGGGCCACATAGACGCTATTGGCCATCGCTAACAGCCATGCGGTGACAGCAAAAAGTGAAACTACCCGCAGAAAAGTCCAAACCCCAACCCCGCTGGCGCGCATGGCAGTGATCTCGCTGTCGGCGGCAAGGCGGCTCAAACCAATCAGAATGCCCACCAGCACACCCATGGGAATTGTGTAGGTCAGCGCCACCGGAGCAGTGAGCACGAAAATTTCGAGAACACTCGAAAAGGGCGCGCTGTTGCGGACAACCAGATCAAGGATGTGTCCCAGATCGCGGGTAAAAAGGACGAAAGTGAACACCGCCGTCCCGATCATCGCATGGGAGATGACTTCGTTCAGGATGTATCTGGTCAGAATGCGCATCGATGTCAGCGGGATCTAAGCCGAGTCTAGCATGGGATCGGACAGGGGCACGATTTGGCGATTCACGTGCAAGATTCAAGGTCAATAGGTCTCGCCTGTCGCATCATGCAGGCGAGTTAGTCGGAAAGGCAGGTCCTCCCCCAATGAAACATCTGACGCTCCTGTGCGTGGATGACGACCCTCGGATCCGTGAACTCTACGAGGCGCTGCTCGGCAGTCACGGATATGAAGTGCTCGTCGCCAGCAGCGGACGTCAGGCGCTCAAGCTGTTTCATTCCAACCAGAATATCGACGCCGTTATCTCGGACTATGAAATGCCCGGGATGAACGGCGTCGAACTGGCAGGCAAGATAAAGCTTTATAATCCAACGATTCCGGTGATCATGATCTCCGGATATGACTTGGCGTGTGCAGAGATGACTCCTTTTGTGGATGCCGCGGTAACGAAAGGCGCGCCGTGGGAAAAGATCATTGACTGTATTGATTCTCTGCTCGGAGTCCGCAGCCAGGAAGAGACCGCGATTCCCTCTGCCCACTACTCATCTCTGGGATCCACGCTGATTGGTTTAGCCACTGCTGGCTTCTTCCTGATGAGAATCTAGGCTGCCGAAATGTCGGCGCAACTGCCGACTAATCGGCCTTCAGGAACAAAGCACCTAAGGGCGGCAGGGTCAGATTGAGAGAGTAAGAACGTCCGTGGGCGGTCTTCGCCTCCGCTTTGACGCCGCCAAAGTTTCCCCATCCGCTGCCTCCGTACTCCTGGGAATCGCTATTGAGAAGTTCCCGCCAGAATCCAGCCGACGGAACTCCGATACGGTAGTTTTGGCGCGGTAGTGGAGTGAAGTTACAGACGACCAATATCGTTTCTTTGGCGGACTGCGCTTTCCGCAACAGAGAGATCACGCTCGCGGCAGAGTCATTACAATCCACCCATTCAAATCCGGCTGGATCAGCATCCAGCTCGTGCAAGGCGGGTTGCTCGGCATAAAGACGGTTCAGTTGAGCCACCCAGTTTTGCACGCCACGGTGCACCGGGTACTGAAGTACGTGCCATTCGAGGCTGGTGTCGTGCCCCCATTCGCGAACTTGTCCGAACTCTCCTCCCATAAAGATCAGTTTCTTTCCTGACTGAGCGTACATGTACGCAAACAGCAGACGCAGATTAGCGAACTTCTGCCATTCATCGCCCGGCATCTTGCCAATCAAGGATCCCTTGCCGTGTACGACTTCATCGTGAGAGAGCGGCAACACAAAGTTTTCGGTAAAACTATAGAGCATGCGAAAAGTCAGTTGATTCTGATGGTAGCGCCGGTGGATGGGGTCCTGTGAAAGGTAACTTAGCGTATCGTGCATCCAACCCATATCCCACTTCAGCCCGAAGCCCAATCCGCCAAGATAAGTGGGCCGCGACACCATGGGCCAGGCCGTAGACTCTTCAGCAATGGTTTGAATTTCGGGATGCTCCTTGTAAGCCTGGGCATTGAACTGCCGGAGAAAATCGATAGCTTCCAGATTTTCGCGCCCGCCAAATTGGTTTGGAAGCCATTCCCCGTGCTTGCGGGAATAGTCGAGATAGAGCATGGAAGCGACCGCGTCGACGCGCAATCCATCGGCATGATACTTATTCAGCCAGAACAGGCCGCTCGAATGCAGAAAGCTGCGGACTTCATTGCGGCCATAGTTGAAAATGTGCGTCTTCCAGTCGGGATGAAAGCCCTTGCGCGCATCGGCGTGCTCGAACAAATGTGTCCCGTCGAAATAAGCCAGTCCGTGCGCGTCGGAAGGGAAGTGGGAAGGCACCCAATCGAGAATTACACCAATACCGCGCTGGTGCAGGTAATCGACCAGGTACATGAAATCCTGCGGCGTGCCATAGCGGGCCGTCGGCGCAAAATAGCCGGTGGTCTGGTATCCCCAGGAACCATAAAAGGGGTGCTCCATCACCGGCAGCAGTTCGACATGGGTGAAATGCATACGCTGCACGTAGTCGGCAAGACGCGGCGCCATTTCGCGATAGGTGAGAGGCCGACTGTGCTCTTCGACCAGACGCATCCAGGAACCGAGGTGGACTTCGTAAGTAGAAATTGGCGCCCGCAGAGAATTTTTCTGGGCTCGAGTTTTCATCCATGCCTGATCGGCCCAGTCATACTGCAAATCCCAGATGACAGACGCGGTGCGCGGCGGTTTCTCGTGGAAGACGCCGAAGGGGTCGGCTTTATCGCCGACGTATCCATGTTGCTGCGAAACAATGTGAAATTTGTAAAGCGCGCCTTTACCGGCCGCGGGAACGAAGCCTTCCCAGATGCCTGAATTCCCGCGGGCATGCAAGGGATGCGTGTGAGCATTCCATTCGTTGAAGCTTCCCATCACAGAGACGTCACGCGCGTTTGGGGCCCAAACGCCGAAGTAAGCGCCTGGTTGGCCCGAGGCGGTGGTCAGATGAGCCCCTAATTTGTCATAAATGCGATAGTGGCTGCCTTCATTGAAGAGATAGAGATCCTGATCGGTCAGCAGGCTGAAGTCCGCGTAGGAATTTGGCGCAGAGGGCTGAGTTGTCTTCATCATCGTCTGAGCAGGTGAGAATGCCGCATCGAGACAGTGTACCGGAAAGAGCGGGCCGCTACGATTAACTGGATGCAATTGCGCATGCTAGACTGACTCTCTCCATCCATGCCGGCCCTCCGCGTCATTATTCTGTGGCATCAGCATCAGCCTTTTTATAAGGACCTAGTTACCGGCGAATATCGCCTGCCCTGGGTTCGCCTTCATGCGTTGAAAGACTACTATGGAATGGTCAAACTTCTGGATGAGTTTCCCAACGTCCACCAAACCTTCAATCTGGTTCCATCTTTAATCACGCAGATTCAGGATTACGCAGCGGGAACAGCGGAAGATCCGTTCCTGCGGGTGGCGGCGAAACCGGTGAAGGAGCTCACGCGCCCGGAGCTTCACTTTGCGTTGCGATATCTGTTTCAGGCGAACCCGGTGAACATGATTGCCCGTTATCCCCGCTATCAGGAGCTCTGGGAGCGCTTTCGCAGCACGGGAGACTCAGCCGAGCGCGCCGAAAAATACTTTCAGCTGCAGGATTTCACCGACCTGCAAGTACTCTCGCAACTGGCATGGTTCGATGAATTCTTTCTGGACGATCCGGAAGTGGCCACTCTCATCAAAAAGGGTCGCGGATATTCGGTCGAAGAACAGAGATTTGTAATTTCCCGCGAGCTTGAGTTGCTGGCGAAGGTTCTGCCGGCACACGCCGAAGCTGCCCAGCGCGGCAGTATCGAGATCTCTACCTCGGCCTTCTATCATCCTATTCTGCCGCTGGTCTGCGATTCCAATATTGGTGCGGCGTCTACGCCGGGACTACCTTTGCCGCACAATCGCTTTCGGCATCCGGAGGATGCTCGCGAACAGCTTCTGCGCGGCCTCGATTTGCATCAGCAGGTGCTCGGCACGCGCCCGCAGGGAGTGTGGCCTTCCGAGGGCAGCGTCTCTGAGGAAGTACTCGCCATCGCGCAGAACCTGGGAGTGAAGTGGATGGCCACTGACGAAGAAGTCCTGGGCAGGAGCCTGGGTACAGCTTTTTCGCGGGACGGTAACGGTCGCCTGGCTGTGGAGCTGGCCGAAAAACTTTACACCATCTACCACTTCGAGAATCATCAGGCTGAGATGAACCTTATTTTCCGTGACCACGTCATTTCAGACCTCATCGGATTTGTTTACGCGGGCATGGCGCCAACGGACGCGGCCAGCCATCTCATCCACAACATCAAGCAGGCTGCGCAACCCATGCTTGCTCAGGGCCGGGATGCAGTCGTCCCCATCATTCTGGACGGCGAAAACGCCTGGGAATACTATCCGCGATCTGGACGGGAATTTCTCCGCCGGTTCTATGATGGCCTGCAGCGCGATCCGGGAATCGAAGCGGTAACTGTGTCGGAAGCAATCGCGCGGCACAGGAATTTCGAGCAACTTACTTCACTTGTTCCGGGTTCCTGGATCCACGCCAACTTCAACGTCTGGATTGGTGCTCCTGAAGACAACCGGGCGTGGGACTATCTTTATCATGCCCGGAATTTCTATTCGCAAAATGCCGCCCGCGCGACTGAAGGTCAACGCAAGCTGGCTTTTGAAGAAATTCTAATCGCCGAAGGAAGCGACTGGAACTGGTGGTATGGACCGGAGCATCACTCGGCTAACGACCGCGAATTCGACGAACTCTACCGCAAACATCTTTCCAATGTTTATCAAGCCCTGGGAAGCCGCCCGCCAGATTATCTGGCGCAACCCATCATAGGGGGAGCGGCCCGTCCGTCGGTCCTGCCCCAGACGGCTTATATTCACCCTCGAATTACCGGCGACATGGTGCGTTACTTCGAGTGGATGGGCGCTGCGGTCTACACCGCGGACAAACGTGCCGGCGCCATGCACGGCAAGAGCTTTTTTTTGGACGCGGTGCATGCCGGAATCGACGAAAACCATGTTTACGGGCGCCTGGATTTCATCGAGAAACCTCCAGACATAGAGTTCGAGCTGGTGGTCAACCTGGAATCGTGGGCGGAGGAAGCGCAAAGGCCTCGCCGCGCTTTGCGCCTCGATGTTGCCGTAGAGGACGGCAAGGTTACAGCCTGGAAGGTGAGTTCGCCCGAGGAGGACAAGCCTATCGCCGCTTCAAGCGCGCCGGCAGTGGATGTGGCAGTGGCTCTGTTCCGCAACTTTGAGTTCAAACTTCCGTTGGAATGGCTGCTGGCATTGCCGGTTGCTCAATCGACAATCAAGGTTGCCACGCCGGTAGCAACTCGATTGCGCCTCCGATTCAGCCTCTGGCACAACGGGCTTCCGGTGGATGCGCTGCCAGTGGAAGGATGGGTGGAATTGCAGTTGGTAAGCGAAGAGGAATTAAGTTCAGTGTAGGCGCGGGGTCTTCGCCCGTGCTGAAGGCGGCGATGACCCAGCAAGGGCGAGGATACCCGCGTCTACAAGTTGCTTACTGACCTTCGCTTTGAGCGGTAAATGCCAGCGGACGGCTGAGTTCCATGACCAGTTCTGTCCCCGGGGGAAGAAATGCCGATCTTCTCTTGCCCAGCCAATGGGCGATTGTGGCGGTTGCGCCAACCCCGCCGCCAATCAGCAGTCCCTTGCCGCCGCCAGCCAATCCGCCAATCAGCATACCGCCGCCCGTACCGAAGCCGATCTCGGTCAGATCTTTGCCATCATGTCCGGCTCCCTTGAACTGGCCTTCGGTATTTACGTCGGTTCCATTGCGTAAACTGGTGTCGACGAGCACGGCATTCAGAATGTAGCGTTCGCCACTGGGTAGAACGATCGTCTCCGGAAAGATGCCGATCGTCGGTTTGCCGGCGATACGGCGAGGTGCGTCGATCTTGGTAACCCGTCCTTGCACGGTGGAGCCGATTGGAATTAGAGTCTGGCCATTGAGCATCACAGGTTGAGTGACTCTTCCCGAGAAAGCGTCACCTTCTTTGTTGCCGAAAGTGGAGAGCTGTGTCTCCAGTTTGACGTTCAACGCGGTGCCGGCAGGCAACGACAGATTGCTTTGCGCCAGGGCCGCGGCCGCCAGCAAAGTCACGCAGACGACCATCCACAAATTCTTCATCGCGCCTCCTGAAATCATTCGAACTCGCTGCGATCACTTTTTTGGTGATCCTGCATGCACCCGACTCTAATGCAGGGCGGAAAGTGGAAACAACACAGAAGCGACAGGCGAACCAGCAGAGATAAGGGCGTCAGTTATAATCCTCGGTCTTGCGTTTCGGAC
>CATPBY010000448.1 GCA_955652845.1 uncultured Terriglobales bacterium
ACCGGGCGCGACCGACAATCTTCAGTACGGCGTGGCGGAGACGCGCCAGCTGATAAATGCTGTGATGTATGGACCGTCGTGGAAAGATTCCGTAATGATCTTTACTTTTGATGAAGGAGGAGGCATGTACGATCATGTCGCCCCTCCCACAAATGTTCCCAGTCCGGATGGGATTCCACCGAAAGACATTTGCACTAGCGCAACCGATCCTCGATGCGGAGCTGCCTCGGCGTCACACACCGCGCCGCCCTACGATCCGCCGGGCGATTTTACCCGGTATGGGTTTCGAGTTCCGGTGGTTGTCATCTCGCCGTTCACCAGGGCGGGATACATTTCTCATATACCAACCAATACCACAGCATGGCTGAAGTTCGTCGAGCGGCGTTTCAGCCTGCAGCCCTTAAACGCGCGCTATGGGTGGACCAACACCAGCGACATGACCGACTTTTTTGATTTCAAGAATCCCCCCTGGCTTACGCCGTCGGCAAATCCGCCGAATGACAACATTGGCATGTGTTATGACAGCCTCCCATAGTTGCTTCGGACTTCGACCGGGCAGGGAGGGCGGTGACGAGAAAGGCGTTGGCTTCGGCCAACCGCCTTTGCTCTTCAGTCTCACGATGGGTCGGAGAATCCTGCGCGGCGACGCCAACAAGCCTACGCATTGTCAGCGAACGTCCCTGGCCCGCGCCCGCAATGCCGCATATATCGGTATATAATCGCGTGATTTTGGGCGGCAAAGTTGCCCACGTAAAAAATTGTCTGCCCCTGCCATTATCGGCGATGACGTAGCACTCCGCTCCCGCCGCCGGATCGCCGTGCATCTTCTTCCCTATGTATTCCTGATGTACGTGATCGCCTACCTTGATCGCACCAATCTTGCCACCGCGGCGCTGCAGATGCCTCACGATCTCGGCTTTGACTATCGCGTAATCGGGTTCGGAGCGGGTATTTTTTCCCTCGGCTACGTGATTCTGGAAATTCCCGGCACCATCATCGTGGAGCGCTGGAGCGCGCGCCGCTGGTTGACCCGCATCATGATCTCCTGGGGACTCGTCACCATAGGCATTGCCTTTGTCCGCACCCCACATCAGTTTTATGCGATGCGGTTTCTGCTGGGACTGGCGGAGGCTGGATTTTTCGCAGGAATCATCGTGTACCTCACCCACTGGTTCGTCTATGAAGATCGCGCCAAGGCAGTAGCGGGCTTCATGGCTGCCATCCCTTTGTCATATGCGATCGGTTCCCCGATTTCGGGATTGCTGCTGGGCGTCCATTGGGGCGGCCTGCACGGCTGGCAGTGGTTATTCATCATCGAGGGAATGCCCGCGTTGATCTTTGGTGTTGTGACCTGGTTTTATCTTACCGATTGGCCGCACCAGGCAAAGTGGTTGCCGCCCGACGAAAAGAATTGGGTCATTAACCAACTGGAAAGTGAAAGGCGCGCCAAAAAATCCGTCCGCGCCTATACCGTTTGGGAAGCCGTCCGGCATCGTGATGTCCTCATTCTGACTGCGCTGCACTTCGTGCAGAATGGCTCAGCCTATGCCTTGGCGTTCTGGCTGCCGACCATGCTTAAGCGGCTGTCGGGCTTAAGCGACTTCAGAGTAACTCTGATGGTGGCCCTCCCAAACCTGCTTGGCTTTGTCGCCATGCAAGTGAATGGTTGGCATTCTGACCGCAATGCCGAACGGCGCTGGCACACCGCCATTCCGCTATGGATAACGGCGGCCACGTTACTCGTCCTCAGCATGGCGGATTGGGGGACTGTACCGTCTCTCTTATTATTTTCAATTGCCGCCGCCAGCCTGCTCGCCTTCTTGCCCAGCTTCTGGGCGATGCCATCCGCATTCTTGTGCGACTCGGCCGCAGCCATGGCGACTGGCACGATTAACTGTATCGCTGCCGGACTGGGGGGCTTCCTCGGCCCTGCGCTGGTTGGCTATCAGGCCGCGCGAACTCACTCTTTCAGATCAGCGTTTGCTGTCCTGGTAGTCGCGCTGCTCTTTGCAGGCTTCTTGCCGCTCACGGTAGGAGTGCGAGGTCGCGTCGTAGCGCCTTCCGGGGCGGATTGATCCCGATGGAAGAAGACAGTAGGCCTAGTACACTGGCGCTGCCAAGAGGAGGGTGCACACGTGAGAGCTTCTACACTTTATCGCCTCACCTCTGTTCTGCTGCTGCTTTTTGATTTCGGACACACACTTGGTTTTCGCCAGTCCGATCCCAAGTGGGGCGTCGACTCTCTTCTTGTGTCAATGCGGTCAATTCACTTTGACGTGCAAGGATTCAGCCGGAGTTATTGGGACTTCTTTGTCGGGTCCGGACTGTTTGTCTCCGTTTTTCTTTTATTCGCGGCGGTATTAGCGTGGCAGCTGGGCGGCCTTTCAGCAGAGACTTTAGCGCTGCTGCGCGGCCCGGCGTGGGCGCTTGCTCTGTGCTTTGCCGCCGTCACGATTTTAAGCTGGAGATACTTCTTCATTCTGCCGATCGTTTTTACGTTCCTGATCACGGTGTGTCTGGTTGCTGCCGCCTGGTCCTCGGCAAAGCCGACTTGATTTTTTACAGTCACAGCTGAAACGTGATCTCCGATTAGGCAAATCCCGGGTTTGGCTAACTGGAGAAATGTTTCCATTTGCACCAACAACTCCTATCAACAATTCAACAAAACCAAGCTGGATGCGAGCGCAACGGATCCTGGCTCAAATCACTGTCAGAGGGGCGGGCCAGCAACTGAAACTCGCCAGGAAGATCTAAATGGGACGGCTAGAATTAAAGCTGGTGCCGGGAGGGGGAGTTGAACCCCAAAGGTACTAAGTACCGGCGGATTTTGAGTTCCACAGTGGGTTCTGAACCGTTAGGAATATTCTCTACTCTACTTGATTCTTCAACCGCTTACCAGTACGCCGATTCTCACCGTTATGATCCGATCTGCCGCGTTTTAA
>CATPBY010000449.1 GCA_955652845.1 uncultured Terriglobales bacterium
GTTGCGGGAATCGGACAAGCCCTGGAACAAGACCCGCAGCTTCCGTATTACCTTTTCCGCAATGAACAGGCGATGGTCCATACTGCAGCCGCCTTCGCCAGGGCCAGCAATCGCCTGCGGACTTTGGTGTGCACCACTTCAATAGGCCCCGGTGCTACTAACATGATCACCGGAGCCGCTGGCGCAACCATCAACCGGCTGCCAGTACTTTTGCTTCCGGGAGACATCTTCGCGCGGCGTAATGTCGCGCCGGTGCTGCAGCAACTGGAATCCCCTTCCAGCCAGGATGTCTCGGTGAATGATTGTTTCAAGCCTGTCTCCCGCTATTGGGATCGCATCAATCTGCCGGATCAAATTCTAACCGCGCTGCCCGCCGCAATGCGGGTCCTGACATCACGCTCGGATACCGGGGCGGTCGTGCTTTCGCTGCCGCAAGACGTGCAAGCTGAAGCTTTTGATTTTCCGGAGCACTTTTTCGCAAAACGAGTATGGACGATTGCGCGCTCAGGCTGCGATCGTCATCTGCTCGCCAGAGCAGCCGAATGGATACGCTCCGCGCATCAGCCGTTGATTGTGGCTGGCGGAGGGGTGAGCTATTCCGAGGCTAACGGCGCGCTCGACCAATTCGCCTCGCAAAGCGGAATCCCAGTGGTGGAAACTCAGGCCGGAAAGGGCTCCCTGGCCTACGATCATCCTCAGGAACTTGGCGCCGTCGGTGTAACTGGCACACCGGGAGCCAATGTCCTGGCTCGGGAAGCCGATCTGATCATTGGAGTGGGGACCCGCTACAGCGATTTCACAACCGCCTCACAAACCGCATTTCAGAATCCTGCAGCGCGATTTGTAAATGTGAATGTGAGTGAATTCGACGCCGGCAAGCAGGCTGCCTTACCGCTGGTCGGTGACGCGCGCTTCATTCTTGAAGAGCTGACCGAATCGCTGAAAGGATTTCGGGTTGAAACGTCCTATAGCGCTCGATTGAAGTCCTTGCGTGAGGCATGGGAAAAAGAAGTCCACCGAATTTTTCACCTTGCGGTTGGGCCGCCGATCAGCCAGGGAGAAATAATCGGAACGGTCAACGACATTGCCGCCGCGGGCGACGTCGTGGTCTGCGCCGCGGGCAGCCTTCCTGGTGACCTGCACAAACTCTGGCGCACGCGCGATCCCAAGGGTTATCACGTGGAATATGGCTACTCCTGCATGGGCTATGAGATCGCCGGCGGCCTGGGTGTAAAAATGGCTGCGCCCGACCGCGAAGTATACGTCATGGTAGGGGACGGATCGTACCTGATGATGGCGCAGGAGATCGTGACTTCTCTGCAGGAAGGTTACAAACTCAACATCGTTTTGCTCGATAACCACGGATTTTCGAGCATTGGGGGTCTCAGCCGGGCTTGCGGCAACAGCGGTATGGGCACTGAATATCGCTATCGCCGGGATGGCAAGCTGGATGGGGATCGCATTCCGGTTGATTTTGTGGCTAACGCGAAGAGTCTGGGAGCAAACGCGGTTCGGGCGAACACCCGCGACGACCTCCGGAAAGCACTCGTCGAAGCCCGCAATCAATCAGACACATCGGTGATCGTCATTGAGACGGCATACGATCAGCGGGTCCCAGGCTATGAATCCTGGTGGGATGTTCCCATTGCCGAAGTATCTGAGAAAGCCTCAGTACGCGCCGCCCGGAAAAAGTACGTGCAGGCCAGGGAGAAGGAACGGATTTTCTAATGGCAGTTTCCGGGGGAGTTCCGTCCCCGCCAAAGAATTGACAGTGAACAATTGCGGATCGGCGGGCAAGTCGAAGTCAAAGACGAAGCGCGACAGCCGGTAACATCCTCATAGAAAGTGGGCGCAGCCGGCAAGGAGAATCCAGGGTGCAATCGACCACCGAACCGGCAGCAGTGGCACCGGCAACCGGAGCTCCCCGCCTGAAGCGGGTTCTGGGGCTTTGGGATCTTATCTACTACGGCATCATACTGACCTCGCCCATCGCGGTCGTGCCCATGTTCGGCGAGGCCCAGGTTCTTTCACGGGGTCATGCGGTCATGACGCTTCTGGCCGCAATGCTCGCCATGACTGCAACCGCGGTGAGTTTTGGCCGTATGGCAACGGTCTATCCGTCGGCTGGATCGGTTTACACCTACGTGAGCCGGGGCTTTAACGCTCGCATTGGTTTTGTGATTGGCTGGGCGATGTTTCTGGAGTACCTTTTTCAACCTCTGCAGAACAGCCTGTACGCGGCGCTCACCATCCAGAGACTGGTTCCGCATGTTCCCTTTGCATTGCTGTCCGCCGTTGCCGTCGGCTTCATGACATGTTTGTGCTGGTTCGGCATCCGCACAACCGCGCGGGCCAACCAAATCCTGCTGGCCTTTATGTCCATAGTTATGGTGGCTTTTATTGCTGAGGCGCTGTGGTACATCGTGGGTCATCACCACTTGCGAGGGCTGGTGTCAATGCAGCCGCTGTACGATGCAAAGACATTCAGCGTGCGCGCCATCGCCGCCGGCACTGCCCTGGCCGCGACCACATTTATCGGCTTTGACGGGGTCAGCATCCTGGCAGAGGAGGTTGAGAACCCAAAGCGAAACGTACTGCTTGCGTCCGTTTTAGTTTGCGTTTTTACCGGACTGTTTGCGGCGTTCCAGGTTTACTTGGCCCAGCGAGTCTGGCCGGACTACCGCACCCTGGTCAATCCAGAAACGGCTTTTATGGATGTGGCTAAAGTGGTCGGTGGTTATGGCCTGTTTGCTGGTTTCGGGGTGGTGCTCATTGTGTCGAGCCTGGCCTGCGGATTGGCCGGACTTTTAGGCGCCGTCCGCCTGCTCTACGGCATGGGGCGCGACAACGTGCTCCCCCGGAAGATATTTGGACACCTCAATGCCGAGCGCGGCAATCCCTCATACAACGTTGCCATCGCCGGCGCCCTGGCATATCTGGGAACGCTCACGATGCAGTGGGAACGGTCCGTCGAGATTCTTAACTTCGGCGCCTTGATGGCTTTTATGGCAGTAAATCTGGCGGCCGTTCGATACTTCGGTTTTTCTCGCGAGTTCGCCGGGAAACGAAATATCCTGCTCGACGTCATCGTCCCCAGCCTGGGTTTCTTATTCTGCCTGGTCATCTTTTTGGGCTTGCAGGGATCCACCCTCGCGGTGGGAGCGGTGTGGGTGCTGTGCGGCGGCCTCTATGTGATATTGAAAACCAAAGCAGGCGTAAGCGCTCCCGTGGTCATCGATTTTAACGCGTCCTGATTTCGAGGATCCATCAAAGGTTCTTACCGCGTTTCGCGCGGCGAGGGCGAGGTCTTAATCATGGCACAACCATCGGTTGATTGGTATCGTCCCGGCGTTCCCCGCAAAGAACTGAAGCAGTTGATGACGCGGGTCAATGGCAAGGGGCTCGTCGATTTCGGGATCTGGGGGATTTGCCTCGCCGTAAGCGGGTATCTCGCCTTCAAGTCTGCAGGCAGTTTCTGGGTTGTTCCTGCCTTCCTTCTTTATGGCACGATCTACAGTTCCTGTGATGCGCGCTGGCACGAATGCGCTCATGGCACTCCTTTCAGGA
>CATPBY010000450.1 GCA_955652845.1 uncultured Terriglobales bacterium
GGGTTAGCTTGGGCGTCCGCTACTCCAACCTGGGAGAAAACGGCCTCTCGAATGACGCTTTCTCCAAAGCTTTCCAGCTGCGCGACCACGTCAGTGACCGTGAGCGCTTTCGCATCGAGTCGACTTACTACATGTATGTGCTGGGCGATCTGGAAAAGGCGCGCCAGACATTTGACTTGTATTCCCAGGCTTATCCCAGAGAATCCCGGCCATGGCTCAATCGCGGCATCATTTCGATCGCTTACGGTCACTACAAAGATTCGGTTCGCGAGACCAGCGAAGCCATGCGGATCGATCCCGACAGCGCAGTCTCCTACGGAAACCTGGCAGAAGACTATACTTTTGCCAATCAACTGGATAAGGCAAAGGTCGCTTTCGATGAAGCGTCCTCGAAGAAGTTGGTCAGCAGCGACGTGCTCCGCGGACGGTATGGCCTTGCCTTTTTGCAAAACGACACTGCCACTATGACGAAGGCGGTGGGAGAAGCTTCTCAAGTTTCGGCGGCTCAAGACATGCTGCTTTCCACTGCCTCTGACACCGAGTCTTACTATGGCCGGCTTTCCAAAGCGCGCGATCTCTCGCGCGCGGCTGTTGGGTTCGCTCTCCGCGAGGATCGAAAAGAAACCGCCGCCTTATGGCAGGTGAATTCCGCCTGGCGCGAAGCGGAGTTCGGAAACAGCGCCCAGGCTCGCAAGGATGTCGCGTCAGCCCGGGCACTCGCGCCCACCCACGATGTCGAGGTCACGGCTACGGTCGCTCTGGCGCGCGCCGGCGACTACGCTGCGGCACAGAAACTCGCCGACGAACTCACCAGGAAATATCCATCCGACACTGTGTTGAACAGTTACTGGATTCCAGTAGCGCGTGCGTCCATCCTTTCCCACTCGAAGCCAGACGAGGCGCTGCAGGTGCTCGAAGTGACCACGCCCCTGGAACTCGGTCAGGTTCAGCCCCAGACCCAGGTCGGCGCCCTGCTCTATCCCGTATATGTGCGGGCCGAGGCTTTGGTGGCAGCACACCGCGCAGGGGACGCTGCCCGCGAATACCAGAAAATCATCGACTCCCGCGCAGTCGTACAGAATTGCCCGCTGGGTTCGCTCGCCCAGCTCGGCCTTGCCCGCGCCTACGCCATGTCTGGCGACACCGTCAAAGCCAAAGCAAGTTACCAGGAATTTCTCAATCTCTGGAAAGACGCCGATCCCGACATCCCCATTTTGAAGGAAGCTAAAGCAGAGTACGGGAAAGTGCAGTAACAAGCAGGGGTTTGCGATCGCAGTTTTTGAGCTCCATGCGGATTCCGCGCCTGAGTTGCCGGGTGGGTTTGGCTACCGTCGCGCCTTCAGTTGTACCGTCAACGGGTAACTAGCCCAGACCTCATCAAGCGAACGGCCAATAAACCGCCGAAAATTACATCGAACGCTGAACAGAAACCTGGCCACCAGTGGGGTACGCCAGGGTTTTCAATGAGTAAGTGATGAACGATATCAAAGACGCCGTGTCCAATAAGAGCAATCGCGATTAACCAAAGATTTCTCTTATAGCCGAGTATGGCGAACAGTGAAAATCCACTTGCGACGACGACTTCAATGAGAACTGTCCGCCCCGAAGCTGCCATCACGGCAAACAAAACGTAATATGAGGCGATTACGATTAGCACCGTGGAATAAAACGCACGCTCGCGGTCAAGGCCGACGATGGCGGCGAAGCCGGCCACAGCCAACGACAGGAAAAAGCCAATCAGGAATTCCATTTATGTTGCTGTTGTTTAAGAAAACCTGGAGTGGAAACTTCGCATGAGCGCAAAAGCTTCTGCATGCCAGGCAAAGTATTCTCGCGCTCATTCTAACTTTACGATAAAGACGTCTGACCGCGGTTTGCCATCGTCTCCTACACCCAGTTGTGCGTCCCAATTCGACGTAAAAAGGAAAAAATGACCATCCCTGGAGACATTTCCTAGCGGCTGGGTGTGGAAGAAACCTGGGATGTAGGTAGCACGATTATGGGCGAAGCGCCATACGGTTGACGCTTGGCTATCAGTTTCAACGCAGAATATCTCTCCCGCGAAAGGCTGATCAATCCCGGGGTCGCCATCGTAGCTGTAGGTAGAGGCACAAACGGGAACACTGTCCTTCTTATCCACATTGCTCCAGCTGAAGTGTTGGGGCTGTCCCCAGTGGTAAGGGGGCAGAAGGGGGTAGACCAATTGCGTGATGTCACTCAGATTACCCAACGGTCGCTTTGCAACTTGCATGTCGTCAATCACAGCGGGCCCGTTGACAAAGCTCGAATACCCCAATGCCGCATAACCCCCGCATTGCAGCGCTGCCCCTTTCTTGCAGGCAGTGACTGTCAATGTTGCTATATCCCACACGTAGAAATTGTGGCCTTGCGGGATTTGAACGTATTTACCATCCTTCGATAGCCACACATGGCTGACGAAAAACCGGTCGGCGATTGTAACTGTGCCTGATGGGCCCCATTGTCCACCAACTTCCCCCGTTTCGGTGTTGTACCACCGGCAGCCGGACCGCTTGTCGTATACCACCACGAACCTGTGCTTCCCACCCGGCGGACCGCCGGCTGAGAGCGAGATTCGATTATCGTTCGCGGAAATATTGATGTCCTCGTCACTGGCATCTGACCCGGTTTGAAGAGCCGGCTGGGTCTCACAATTTGCAATGTCAAACACAGTCGAGCTGACCCCCGTCGAAAGCCGGTAGCGGCTGATCACGAGTGGGGCTGTCATGCCATACATCAGGTCGGGATCGGTGAAGCTGAACGTAGGTGCGAGCTGAAGCGGCACAAGTAGCCCTTGCCCTGGCTTTGCGCCCGGCAGACTAGTGACGATCATGGTAGATGGATCAAAGCCAAACACCAAGACCTGACCACCACTTCCCAGCACATAGAATTTGCGACTATCCACGCTCCACTCGTTGGCTGTGCCGCTGGCTTCGGTTCGAATGAAAGTATTCGGAACTTTGTAATTGGTCGTTGCGTCAGTGACGCGCACCATTTGCGAGCCGAAATCTGGATCTCTGAACACCTTGTTTACGGAAGGTGGACGCATCGGCCGTTTGCGATAAATCCCTCTCGTGGTAACTGCGTTTGGATAAGGTTGGACGCCTTGTGCGGATCCGAGCGCTACTAAGA
>CATPBY010000451.1 GCA_955652845.1 uncultured Terriglobales bacterium
AGGCTGGAAATCCTTCAACAGCAGAGTCTTCCGTTGATCGGCATCGGCCGCGGACTTATAGCCGATCTGGTCCGGTTTCGAAGTCTGGGTTGTGTCCTGGGCATCCGCAAAGAATATGAGCCCGAGGCCTAAGAGAAAATAACGGATAACCGGCCGAATTGGCATCATCATCCTCCTGAGAAAATCGTGCTTGACAAGGTTTTCTAAACGAAAGTAAAAGTAAGCAGTCGTAATATACCGCAAGCTGCCAGGCTGTCAACCGGGTGGGCTGCAAGCAAATTTC
Source organism: uncultured Terriglobales bacterium (assembly GCA_955652845.1). Lineage (GTDB taxonomy): Bacteria > Acidobacteriota > Terriglobia > Terriglobales > Acidobacteriaceae > JABCYV01. The sequence goes on from CATPBY010000451.1 coordinate 284, forward strand.
ACTAGAAGGAGCTCAGCAATGAAAACGTTCTTTCCAGGGCTCTGCCTCATCGTCCTGCTGTTACTTTGGCCGGATACCGCATCAGCCGCCAACTACTACGTTTCTACATCGGGCAGTAACAATCACGACGGTCTCAGCATCGCGACCGCATGGCGAACTGTGCAGTGGTCGGCGGACCACGTCGCCGCAGGTGACACTGTGAATGTGTTGAGCGGAGTTTATAGCGAGACCGTGAACATTCCCGTCTCAGGATCTGCGAGCGCCGGATATGTAACTCTCCAGGGCTATTCCGGTCAGACGCCTGTCCTCGACGGCACTGGTCTGAGCATTCCTGGCGGGCAATATGGAATGTTCAACATAGCCAGCCAGAGCTATATCGTCATCCGCGGCTTCGAAATTCGCAACTATAAGACGACGACCCGCCAGAATGTTCCCGTCGGCATTTACATTACTGGCGCCGGCACCCACATTCAGCTGCTCAACAATCACGTTCACGACATTGTGACCTCGGCGACTGGCTGCAACGCCAACGCGCTCGGCATCGCGATCTATGGGACGCAAGCGCCAGCCTCGTTAAACAACATTACGGTGAGCGGCAACGAATTGGACCATCTGAAGACGGGATGCAGTGAATCCCTCTCGCTCGATGGCAATGTGGACACCTTCACCGTTACCGGCAACCTGATTCATGACAACAACAATATCGGAATTGACGCCATCGGATACGAAGGCGTTTCCCCGAGTACAAATTATGACCGCGCGCGCAACGGTTTGATCAACCTGAACACGATTTACAACATCAGTTCCAGCGGCAATCCGTCGTATCCCAAGAATTGTTACTGCTCCGATGGAATCTATGTAGACGGAGGAACGAATATCATCGTGGAGCGCAATCTGGTCCACAACGTCGACCTGGGTATCGAGATGGCCAGCGAACACTCCGGAAAAGTGACCAGCTATGTCACAGCCAGGGATAACCTTGTTTACTGGGGAAATTCAGCGGGAATTTCGATCGGGGGTTACGCAGGAAGCGTGGGTGGTAGTGACCACGTTACTGTTGTCAACAACACATTGTTCCAGAACGACAGCAAGAACACGGGCAGCGGCGAGTTTCAGATCCAGTATCACGCCACCAACAACGTCTTTAAGAACAATATTGTTTATGCCACGTCGCAAGCGCTCATGGTCAACAATTACACCAGTTCGACGTCGAACCCCGCGGATGTGGACTATAACCTTTATTTCTCGCCGCTGAATGCCAGTAACGCAACCTGGGTTTGGGTTGGTAAGACCCACACTGGCTTCACCGCCTATCAGGCAGCTACCGGCAAAGATAATGCCTCAAACTACGCTGACCCGCTGTTCGTTAATACGAATACACCGGATTTGCACGTCCAGACCAACTCGCGGGCGGTAAATGCCGGAATCAACCTGGGAGCTGCCATCGTAGGAACGGCAGACTTCGCAGGCAATCCACGAGTTCAGGGATCGAACATCGACATTGGAGCGTACGAACAATAGTCGTACAGAGAATCGGGATCGCGCTGCCTACCTTCTGTGCGCGGAAAGTTGTCAATGACTCGTCGCGTCTTACAATTCGCGATCACAACGGTGGTGCTGCCGGTTCTTCTTTTTGTGCGCGCCACTCCGGCGCGAGAAGACGGTCATACTTTTCCCTCGAGTAAGACTATGCCCGCCGGGGCAGGGGTTGCCGCGCGAATCGGCAACCAGGAAATGCAAATTGAGTTTGACCAACATCTGCGCAGCCATGTAATTGCTCGCTTCGGCGGGCATGACACCCCGGTCGGACCATTTGCCTGGTCAGAGGTCATTGTGGTGAAGCAACAGCAGCAAAGAGATTTTTCCCTTATTTCGCAGAAACAGGAAGCCGTGAGCGACGCCTTTGGGAAGGGGCAAAAGCTGGTACTGACCGGGGAAGCTGGCGCTCTGAAAAAAACTGTTTCAGTCACCATCTATGATGACTTTCCTTCTATCGCGATTTTCGACGTGGACTATACCAATGGCGGCGGCGCCGCTCTCGAAATCAGCGGTTGGAGCAATAACTCTTACGTCATTCAATCGCGGGGACTGGCCAAGGTCCCTGCCTTCTGGTCTTATCAGAGCGGCTCCTACGAGAAGCGGCCAAACTGGGTCCTGCCTCTGCGCCCTGGATTTCGCCAGCAGAACTATCTCGGCATGAATGGCAGCGATTACGGCGGAGGAACTCCCGTCGTCGATGTCTGGACCAAAGACTTTGGTATCGCAGTGGGCCACGTGGAGCCGGTGCCGAGACTCATTTCACTTCCGGTTGCGATGCCCGATGCGAATCATGCTCGAGTCGCTGTCCACTCCAGCCGGCAGCAGACTCTGAACCCGGGAGAAACCCTGCAAACTCTGCGTACGTTCGTTTCCGTACACCAGGGAGATTATTTCCACACGCTGACCGAGTTCCGCCGCCTGATGATGCGTCAGGGATTTCAAATGGCTTCCGCGCCTGACAGCGCCTACGGCCCCATCTGGTGCGCCTGGGGCTACGGCCGCTCGGTTAAGCTCAAGCAGGTCTACGATACGCTCCCGACCGTCAAGAAACTGGGATTTTCCTGGGTTACGCTCGACGACGGCTGGCAGAACAATTATGGCGACTGGGCAGTCGACCCCGCGAAGTTTCCCCACGGCGACGCGGACATGAAGGCCCTGGTCGATCGCATCCATCAGGAAGGTTTCAAAGCGCAACTGTGGTGGTCGCCGCTGAGCGCGGTCACGAATTCTGAATTGCTTACAGCGCACCCCGATCTCGTCCTGCTGAATCGCGACGGAACAAAAAGAAAGATTTCATGGTGGAACTCAGTGTATTTGTGCCCGGCGGACCGCCGCGTCGTGGAAAACCAGAAAGCCCTGGTTCGCAAAATCCTCGGCGACTGGGGATTCGATGGCCTCAAGCTGGACGGTCAACATATGAACGGCGTGCCCGCATGTTACAACCCGGAGCACCACCACAAACGTCCCGAAGATTCCGTGGAAGCGTTGCCCGAGTTCTTCCGCGAACTTTACGAAACTGCCCGCAGCGTGAAGCCGGATGCCCTGGTGGAGTTCTGTCCGTGCGGCACCGCGTATTCGTTTTTCACCATGCCGCATTTCAATATGTCAGTAGCATCGGATCCTGAGAGTTCTTTTCAGATCCGTTCCAAGGGCAAGACGTTGAAAGCTCTTATGGGCGACAACATTCCTTATTTTGGGGATCATGTGGAACTGAGCGAGGGAGCAATTGATTTCGCTTCCACGGTAGGAGTGGGCGGGGTGGTGGGCACGCAATTCGTCCTACCCGGTTTAGTGAAGAAACGGAGCAGTTCGGATCTGACGCCAGACCGCGAAAAAATCTTTGAGCAGTGGATACAAATTTACAAAGACAAAATGCTCTCAAGAGGAGAGTACCTGGGCGCGCTGTATGACATCGGCTTTGATCATCCCGAAGCTCATGCAATCCGCAAAGGCGAAACCATGTACTACGCTTTCTTCGCCCGGCGCTGGAATGGTCGAATTGAGTTACGCGGCTTGCAGGACCGTACGTATCACCTGATGGATTATGTGAATCACAAAGATCTCGGAACTGTGCGCGGACCCGAAGCCACAGTCACCGCCGATTTCAACCGCCACCTGCTGATTCAGGCTTCACCCGAGTAACTCCGCGGCTTATGTGGTAAGAGTCCATGAGCTCGGCAAACCACAGACCTCATCGGCGGTCCAGCTCAAGATTCAGCTCTAAAACGTTGACTCGCGGTTCGCCCAGGAAACCCCACTGTCTGCCTTCGGTGTGGGCCTGAACCATTTGACGAATCGTCTCCTCGCTGATATTACGTTCGCGGGCGACACGAGCCACCTGGAAGTCGGCGGCGGCGGGAGATAGATGAGGATCAAGGCCGGAAGCTGATGTCGTCACCAGATCTACTGGTGGCGGGACGCGCGGGTTTTCGGCGCGCAATTTTTCAATATTGTCCATGACGCGTGCCACAAGCTTCTGATTTGTCGGGCCGAGGTTGGAACCGCCCGAGTTCGCCGCGTCGTATCCATTGCCGGCGGCAGATGGCCGCGAGTGGAAGTACCCGCGGCCGGTGAACGATTGCCCAATGATACGTGAGCCAGCCTGCTCTCCATTGCGCACGATCAACTGACCGTTTGCCTTATCACGAAAAAGCAGTTGCGCGACCGCAGTCACGGTCAGGGGATAAATAATACCGAGCAGGATCGTGGTCGCAATGGTCATGAGAGCGGCAGTGATGAGATTCTTTTTCACTGTGTTTCTCCTCTAAGCTAACCCGGTCCGGGTGATGAGAATATCTATGAGCTTGATTCCAAGGAAGGGTACGACGATCCCTCCCAGGCCATAAACCA
>CATPBY010000452.1 GCA_955652845.1 uncultured Terriglobales bacterium
CTATTTTTACACGAATCCCGCCACGGCACTAATGTAGGGGCGAGCGTACCCGCTCCGGCTGCTTTGAAATTGTCTCGAGAGATTCCTGGTTCTCGCACTCGGGTGTTGGGTGTCCAGAGGAGATTGGTTTCAGTCTGTAAACCTTCTGCACGGCTGTCGAGTACGTGGAATATCAGCTGCTGGTATTGTGTTCACCTGTCCCGATAGGTGATTTCGCGTGCGACGATGAGGATCACGCCGCACACCAACAGCAGCACAATACCTACAATCCAGTTCATCCGAACAGACTAGCAAAGCAATCGATGTTGTGCTGTGGTTTATGCGGTTTCGCTTCTTTCGTGTGACCGGCGCTCGCCCCGCACCGGTTTCCTGAGGCAGGCGTAGCTTACGTGGTAGTCATAGCATTGACCGCAGTATGAATTCCCGCAGCACTCCATGTGACATTCTTCGCAGACGGCCTTTCCGCAATCCGAGCACTCTGCAACGGCCGGTTTCCCGCAGGGAAGGCCATAATCAGACCACGAGGCGGCGTATTCGATTTCGCAGTTCGGATTTATCTTTTCAGGCTGTGCCATGGGAGAACCTCAGGCATTCGGGCGAAAGTTCCTGCACTTCGACGGCCCCGTGTTAATGAGTGCGCCAGAGCTCTGTAAAAGCAAGCGCGGCGAAAGTAGCGCAACCTTTCATCCGGCTGCAATACGGAGATCGATGTACCCGCAGGCCGAATTCTCTGTACCACTTTCATTGACGCGAATATAACTATCGCGAACTATACCTATAAAGTCAGGCCAACCTGCCGTCTCGGACCGCAAGATAGCGAAAATCTGGTAAGCGATTTCTTACGGAAAATTCTTCGCAGCATAACCCTGATTCATCGATTCGGTATAGGCGGTAATGGACAGTGATAAATCACAAATCTCGCCCGGCCTGCCTTCTTCTTTTTTCCACATGGATCAGCTCCCTACTATTTCCTGGCTCAAGCTGTGGTGGACAGAGGGGCATTATGAACTTGCCTGCCATTGGGGGTCAAACGATCCCTGGTGGCACTCCGTCATTAACAAATTGTGGCGCTGCGAAGTCTCACGCGAGTAAGTCGCCGCTTCGTTTGTTACAATCGCCAGCCGAGGGGGACACATGGGAAATCTGAACGGACTGGACTCTATAGTCTCGCAATTGAGGGGGCAGAGAACTGAACTGGTACGGGAGCTCAGGCACGTAGACGCGGCTCTAGCGGTGCTGGGAAAGCTGGAAGGAGGACGTTCCTACACGGAACCACGGCGGCATAGCAGACGGAAAATGACAGCTAAATCCCGCAAACGGATCGCTCGGGCCCAGAAGGCACGCTGGGCTGCGTGGAGAGCCAAACGAGGCGACCGTCGTACTCTACCGGCTGGGGGTAAAGGAACGATGTCGGCGGCGACCCGTCGTAAGATCGCGATCGCGCAAAGAGCGAGGTGGGCTAAAGTAAGAGCTGCGGAGTAAATGCGCAGCGGAGATCCGTGAATGACTCGCCATAAGCGATAAGGCTTTTTTGCCCAATCGGGCGACCGATGGTGAAACTCTCTTTCATCTACATCTAAGTTTAGGACCAAAAGGAGGTGGATTATCCGGTAACTGTTCCGCGTAATACGGTGTTAACCCGATTTACTTACCGAAAAAAGATGCCATAATTATTTCCCGGGTGCCCAAGTCCATCCTTATTGTCGATGACAACGCCGTTGTCCGGCGCTGCCTGCGCGGAATATTCGAGGATGAAGGATGGGAGATTTGCGGGGAGGCGGAGAACGGTCACGAAGCGATCGAAAAGGCGCAATGGTTGCGCCCTAACTTGATCATTCTGGATCTATCGATGCCGGTTATGAATGGAATCGAAGCAGCGCCCCGCCTTAAGACGATGTTGCCTGAAGTACCGATCGTGATGTTTTCCGTGCACGGCGGAGGAGCATTAGATGAAGAGGCCCGAGCCGCCGGCGTAACAGCCGTAGTATCCAAGGCGGACAGTATGAAGAGTCTGATCGGCCTTGCCCGCACTTTTCTGCAGCCCGCTTAACCTGCTTTGCCACGAACCTTTCCTGAAAGTTATTTTTTGGTTACTGGAGTCGTTGCCTCGGGTGGTGCTGCGACGGTAACCTCCACTTCCGCGCCCGGTTTTAGCTTTACCAGTTCACCATTCACATCCTGCAGCACATTGTCGATTCGAATCTCCTTGTACAAATCGTCGGCGCCTTCGACGGCAATCTGCGCTTTTTCCGGCGCCTGCGGTGAAAACGGCTTGATGATTTTCTCAACAGTTCCCGGTAGCGTGACCGCCGGTTTATCCGGCAATTCTTCAGTTTCCATCTTGGCACTCATCGGTTAACTCTCCTAAGGACTGATTCCTCGCAGTCCGGTATTTGCATGACGGATTAGAACTATGTTTTGAAGCAGGAAGGTCTTGACCGTGAACAAGACCTCCCCAAAATATCACCTTGTACGAGGATTACTTCTGGCAGCTTTCACTGACCATGGATAGGCCCGTGACCGTCATATGCCCATGTTCTTTGGCGTCTTTATCCATGCCGTGTTCTTTCATCTCGGACTTGGTATCCTCTTTCATCCCGTGGGCCTTGGCATGTGACACTACGCCGGTGACCTTAACGGTATGCCCGACATGGTCGCCAAGACTGACATTGTCACTCTTAATTTCCCAGGTGCTGCCGCTGCTGGTGGTGAGGTTGTACTCATTGGCCTCATCACTTTTTTGAAGGCATCCGGTAAGCGTCCGTGTTTTCTTGTGGGTGGTTTTGGTTTCTTGCGCCGTGGCCAATCCCGCGATAGCGGCAAACAGGCACAGTGCAATCAACGCTCTTGCGATTTTCACGATCATGTTACCCCCTGCTTTTATTTGGAAACGACCAAATATCATACACCTTGGAGACCCGACTCACCGAATTTGCACTGGAGGGATAGATCTGATTCAGTGAGCGAATATGGGCTTGCCTGATGTTAACAATTAGCTCGTCCTTCAGGAAAAGTCAGGATAAGCGCCATCTGGCCTTTGCTGCCGCGACCCGCTAGAGTGAACTGACAGCACTGCGTTGACTTAATGTTAACTGAAGGCCTACCATGCTCATCCATCATTAATCGCTGCAGTCAGCATACGGCGCTTCGTTATCGTCACATGCTAAAAATGGAGACCCACATCCGCGGCGACGTGATTATCCTGGAATGCGCCGGACGGCTGGTGTTTGGCGATGAAGCTGCGGCTTTCCGTCAGAGGATAAAAAACATTTTGATGGGCACCCGCAGGATCGTCGTGAATTTGAATGGAGTTGAGTACCTCGACAGCGGGGGCCTGGGGACGCTGGTGGGAACGCTCGCCTCCACGCGCAACCAGCAGGGTGAGATTAAGCTGGTTCGTCCGACTAAACGCGTGGAAGATTTGCTACGAAGAACCAGACTCGACAGGGTATTCAAATGCTATGAGAGCGACGATGATGCTGTTGCGGCTTTCGGAACCAATGGCTAGGGTTAAAAACAATCCAAACTCCACGCGCGTACCGGCATCCAAAGGGCCGAAGGAGTCTCCGCGGCCGCAGTGACTCGGTGACTCGATCAATAAACCAGCGACCAAATCCAGGGAGGTTCAAATGGAAGCTATAACCGGGGTATTTGACTCGCGATCTGATGCGGAAGGCACGGTTGAGAAATTGCGCGCCTCCGGCCTGAGCGCAGATAAGGTCACACTATTGACTCCTGGGGAGAAGGCAAAAATCGAAAAGGAGTTGCACACTGTACCAGTTGTCGCTGCAGAACAATCTGGCATGGGAAAAACAATTGGAGGCGTGGTAGGTGCCGCCGCTGGTCTGTCTGGAGGTCCATTGCTGGCTGCCGTCATACCCGGCGTCGGGCCAATACTGGCGGCCGGATTGTTGGGCGCAGCAATTCTTGGGGCCGCAGGAGCAAGCCTGGGAGCGGTCGCAGGGGGAAAGCTGGAGGATTCAATGACCGACGGACTTCCAGAAGACGAAGTGTTCGTCTATGAAGACGCGCTGCGAAAAGGTCGAAGCGTGGTCATCGCCCTTACCGAAGAGGGAACTGACAGCTCGCGTATCCGAGAGCTCTTAAAAGCTGGAGGAGCGGAGACGATTGACGCCGCTAAAGAACAATGGTGGATCGGTATCCGTAGCGCCGAGCAGGAGCATTATTCAAAATTTAAGAAAGACTTCAGCGATGACGAGAAGTTCTACCGACTGGGGTTCGAATCCGCACTCCACGCCAAAAGACGCTGCCAGGAATACGACCAGGGGTTGGCGGAGATGGAGAGCGCCATCGAAGAGCTGCAGCAGCAAAATCCGGGTGTAGAGGTCGCAGAACCTTTCAGTCGCGGATATGAGCGCGGGCGGGAACACTATCAGCATCTGTGCAAAGAGTCGCGGGCTGCATAGCTGGCAGGATTGGTTTCCAAGTGCTCTGCCTCGTTCCGCGCTGGGTTAATGCTGTAAGCGGAGGGATTTGTTCCAGTCGGGAGAGAAGCTTGCCCGCATCACCGGAGTACATGTCCAGAATTTGATTCCCTAGTGTCCTCATTTCCTGCCGAAATAGCCTGATTATTTAAGAAAATGAGTAGATGTTAGTTAGACGGAGAAAACTGCTTGAGCTCTTGGCGATATTGGTGGTGTTAGTGGCGGTTGCGTTGACCGGTTGTGGCGGCGGGACGTCTGCCACGCAAGCCGGCGATGGAAGCGGGAGCGGTTCCGGCAATGGCGGAGGATCTGGCAGTGGGGGTGGCTCCGGCGCCGGTGGCGGTCAAAGCTCGGCGTGCAGCAACATGAGCCTGGGGCGGGGCGCGAGCTTGAATGGATTTCGGCCTTTTACCAACAGCAATCTTTGGAATACTGATATTTCGGGTGCGTCCGTAGATCCCAACTCGGCTGCGATCATCAGCTTTATCGGACCTACTATTGGATTGCACCCCGACTTCGGGGCTGGCCAATATCAGGGATCGATTATTGGCATCCCATATTCGATTGTGAGCGGAACACAGGCTCCAGTGAATATCAATTTCACAGCGTACGGCGACAAAAGTGATCCTGGCCCGATGCCGGTTCCGGCGGCTGCGCAGATCGAGGGTGATCCTAACCCCGGCAATGGCGACCGGCATGTGCTGGTAGTGGACACCAACTGCTTCCTCTACGAACTGTACAGCGCCTATCCGAATATTGACGGCAGCTGGAATGCAGCTTCGGCGGCGGTATGGGACTTACTTGCTGATGAGCAGCGTCCCTGGACATGGACTTCGGCCGATGCCGCTGGTCTGCCAATCTTTCCTGGCCTGGTGCGATACGACGAAGTAGCGAGCGGAAAGATTCAGCACGCTATTCGTTTTACCCTGCAGAACAGCCAGGCCGCGATGATTCCACCGGCCTCGCATTGGGCAGCGAACTCCAGCAATCCACTGGCTGCGCCCATGGGGATGCGGTTGCGACTGAAGGCGAATTACGACATCTCGTCGTTTTCGACGAATCTGCAGGTCATTCTGACAGCCCTTAAAAAATACGGCATGATTATGGCCGATAACGGCAGTTCTATGTTCATCAGCGGGGCGCCGGACGACCGCTGGGATAACAATGAGTTGCACAATCTGTCCCAAGTGCCGGCATCCGCCTTCGAAGTCGTACAGATGAACCCGGTCTATACTGGGTCTAACGTGCCCCAGGGCGCCGCGCCGACGATCACAAGCTTCACCGCCAATGGTTCGAGTGTTGTCTCTGGCGCCAGCGTGACTCTCTCGTGGAACGTAACTGGGGCTTCATACCTCATTGTCACGCCAGGTCCGGGAGCAGTTCGCGGCAATGGCATAACTCTCAACCCGACACAGACCACTACCTACTCGCTGTACGCCACGAACCAATACGGGCGCAGCAATGCTTCGGTTACCGTGACCGTGCATTAATTCGACCTCATTTCTGTCTTATACTGCGCCGTACGTCGTCGCCATGATGACGCGCGCGAATGCCGGCTTCCCATTCATCTCGTCTCGCTTACATCGACTGGCTGCGCGGCCTGGCTTGTGTCTTGATGTTCCAGACCCATTGCTATGACGCATGGCTGGGGGGCGACGCTCGCAAGACAAAATTCTTCATGTGGTCGCAGTTGGGCGGAACCCTGCCAGCGCCACTCTTTCTCTTTCTGGCGGGCATCTCATTTGCGCTGGTGACCGACAAGCTCCATGGAAAAGGGTTATCGGCTGGTAAAATTGCGCGCGCTACGGTTGGTCGCGGAGCAGAAATTTTTGGGCTGGGACTACTGTTTCGGCTGCAGGAATACCTGATCGCCTGGGGTTGGGCTCCGTGGAGTGATTTGTTCAGAGTCGACATTCTGAACACAATCGGGCTTTCGATGATGCTCATGGGAGCGATGAACTGGATTGTCCTGTCACTCATGCCGCCGCCGAGCGTGAAATCTCGGGCGCGGTTGTGGCTGGGAATGGCAGCGGTTGGGGTTGGGTTGACCATTTCCCTGCTGACGCCGCTGTTGTGGAATGCATGGCGGCCGTCCTGGCTTGCCTGGCCGCTGGAGTCATACATCAATGGAGTACACAATCTGAATCAGCCGCAGCCGTGGCTGTTTCCGATTTTCCCGTGGACTGGTTTTGCATTCGCGGGTCTAGCCGCCGGATTTTGTCTGCTGAGTAATTGGGTGCGCCAGCGTGAGCCGGCGACAATTGCTGTCGCCGGCGCGGGCGGAATCGCGCTGATTTACCTCGCGCACTGGATGGATGCGCGCCGCTTGCAAATCTATGCGGTTTACGATTTCTGGCATACGAGTCCGAACTTTTTTCTGATCCGCGTGGGTCTGCTGCTGGCAATTCTGTCGGCAGCCTACGCCTGGTGCCGATGGGGGGCAGGACAATGGGGATTCAGTCCGCTGGCGCAGTTGGGGCGGACTTCACTGCTGGTTTATTGGGTGCACATTGAGTTCGTGTACGGGCGTTTCTCCATCCTGCCTAAACGCCTGGTTGATATTCGTACGGCTTCTATAGGGCTGCTTGTAATTTTTCTTTCGATGCTGCTGCTCTCGCTCTTGCGGGCGAATCTGAAAGGGCGCGGCGAGGAAGTATGGGCAAGGCTTCGCGAACCGCTGCGAGCAAGCTAACTTTTAGCCTGCGCAGGAAATCTGCAGGATCGCATTTCCCACCAGTTTGAGGCCAATCGCCCAGCGTTGGCGAGCCTCGGCTTCATCATCTCCATAACCGAACAGATAGAATGTGATATAGAAGCCCTGCCGCACTTCGGCGCTTTCATGGTAATAACAGCGGCGGATAAGAAACTCGGCAGCGGCAGGAATTTCGGGGACTCTCTGTAAGAGCTGAGTCAGACGTATTGCAAGTGATTCGTGCTTCGGGAAGGAAAACCTGGACTGTACGTGCGAATAAAAAAGGTCAACGTACGAACCAAACTTGCAGGCCGCGCCAAAGATCTCTTCTTCAGGGTTTATTTCTGTGGCGGGCCAGGCATCGCATTTGGCAGTTTCTAAGATACTGGCCTGCGAGTTGATCGCACGCAAAAATTCCCCAAGTTCGGGGATGCGTTGAGCTTCCTCAATATTGAGCAGCAGTTCCGGCTGATGCTTCAGATCGTAATACCGCGGGCCGCCATCGCTGGCAGCCCACGGCAACTCCAGGGTCTCGTCCTGCGCGCCTAATTCAACTGCGAAGTCGACTTCCACATCAGCATCCAGCTAGTGCGCCGGGGCGGGTTGCGGCGTCGCACTGGGCGGTGCGAAGTTCACTTTCGGCACCGCACGGGATCCCTCAGCGGCCGTAAAGTAAGCCTCGTTGGGTTTGAAACCAGCCCAGCCAGCAAAAATGTTGTGGGGAAATTGCTGGATGTAGGTGTTGTAGTCCTGGAGCGTATCGTTGTAGCGCTTGCGTTCGACCGCGATGCGATTTTCGGTCCCGGCCAACTCATCCTGCAGGCGCAGAAAATTTTCGTTCGATTTGAGCTGCGGATAATTTTCCACTATTAAGAGCAGGCGGCCCAGGGCGCCGTCCAGCTGCTGGTTGGCGGCGATTTTTTCGGACGGCGAGCCTGCGGAAAGCAACGCAGAGCGGGCTTTGGCGATGTCTCCGAAGACCGTCACTTCCTGCTGAGCATAACCTTTTACGGTCTCGACAAGGTTAGGAATGAGATCGGCGCGCCGCTGTAACACGATATCAACCTGCGACCACGCCGCTTTCACGGCCTCATTCTTCGTCACGAGCGTATTGCGTACGCCCACGTACTGCATGAACGCGAACAGCACAATCACCACCAAAACAATAATTACGATCACGCCCTTGCTCATGGTTTTCTCCTGACAACGGGAATCTCACGCTGACGTACCGCTGGATCCGGCCGAATCGAGAATTGTATCTACTGCCGAGGTTATGCGCTGGACCGCCTCCAAATAGCGGCCAAAAATGTCTTTTACATTGAACTGTTTGCGATCTGCCTTGTGTTCTCGAATGTCAAGCAACTCTAGGAACGCGGATGGATCAAATTGAATACGAGTGGCCAGCGCCTGCATCACCTCGCGTTTTGAGTGCGGCGCAACCTCTCCCAGCGCGATCAGCGCGTGCCGGAAAAGGGTGGCGAAGGCGGAGAACGATCCCAGCAGCAACTCCCAGAGCCTGGGCTCGCTGCCGGCGTGCAGCAGCAGCCGCTCCCGCAACAGGATTAACTTCTCGCGCAATTCATACTCCAGCTGAGCGCGGTGCAGATGCATGGGAATATTCAGCCCACTCAGAGGATCTTCACCGAACAGCACGCGATGGCGTTGCTGCATATCAAGCAGCTCGATCGAAAACACGTCGGCTGACCGTTCCAATTCCTCGCGAGTCAGGACCAGCGGCGCATGGCGCTGTTTCCGGCTCCACCATTCGACAGCTGGAGCCAGGGCGGCTACCTTTGCAAATGAAGCCTCGCGCAGTATGCAAAGCAGATTTACATTGGAAAAGTCATCATGGAATTCACCCGTGGCGGCGGACCCGTAGAGAACCACACTTTGGAGATTGTCTTCCGCCGCTTGCCGCAACCGCGTGATGAAATCGTCAATCTGTTTTTCCGGAACCATTTCATACCTCGCTTGAGAGAACTACCAGCCGCCGCTGGCGCCGCCTCCGCCCGAACCGCCGCCACCGAATCCGCCAAAGCCTCCGCCTCCACCGCCGAATCCGCCGCCACCGCTGTAGCCTCCGCCACCGCCGAAGCCGCCACCCCTGCCCCCAAGCAGCAGCCCCCAGAACAGAAGTCGCCCGAAGGGAGTAAAGAGCAGGATTACGCCAATAATGATCAAGACGACAATTGCTCCGCCTGATAAGCCTGGATTCGGAGCCAGTTCGCGCGGAGCAGCCTGGGGACGGGCTCCTGTGATGGTGACGCCCGCATCTTGCGCGATGACGTCAGCGACGCGGCTTGTCATCAGCAATACAGCGCTGTTGTAATCACTCTGTTTCAGATACGGTACAGCCTCACGTCCGAAGCCGCCGACCTTGCCGTCCGGCAGAATCGGTTCGAGACCGTAACCAACCTCGGTCCGGTACTTGCGGTCTTTTACCGCCAGCAGAATCAGAACTCCGTGGTCAGTCGCTTTGCTCCCGACTCCCCACTTCTTGCAGAGGTCGACCGCATAACTGTCAATGTCGGAGCCGTCGAGGGAATTGATAGTGACTACGGCAAGCTGGGCGTGAGCTTTCTGGTCGAGTTGCTCGCAGATGTTGGTGAGTTCCGCGATGGTGTTCTGGTCGAGGACATGCGCAAAATCATTGACGTACCCGGTGGGCTGCAGTTGCGATACTGATTCCGCGCGAAGGAGTAGCGGGAGCGCTAAAGCTACCAGTGTGAAGAGCGCAATTCTCGCGCACGACTTCATGCGGAGATGATTGTATAGGATGGAAACAAGTCGAGCTGCGCTCGGGCGGACGGGCAAGGCGCCCGTCCGCACAAGCATTCCTTACTCCGCAAGCAACAGTAGAAGTTAGAATCGCCGCAAAAAGTCCACTACCTGGCGTTCTGCCCAGTAACCATCATCGCCGTCCGGTTTCGCGAGAAATGAGCAGTGACCGCCGTCCTCGGTTTCGAGAAAGGTGATGTTGCGATTGGCGAGGATCCGGGCGCGCGTTTCCGGAAGGATGCGGATGAAAGGGTCGTTGGCGGCGTGCAGAATAAATGCCGGAACCGCGATGCGGTCGATAACATTAGCGGCGGCGGCGCGAGCGTAGTAATCTGTCGCGCCTTCGAATCCGCAGTAGTGAGCGGTGATCTTGTCGTCAAACTCGCGCAACGTGGAAACACCGCGCAAACGCAAAGGGTCGAAGGCATCGGGAAACAGCCGGGCCTTGGTCCGCAACCGGCGGCGAAGCTTCCACATGAAGTAATACTCGTAGAGCCGGTTGCTGCCCAGATGCAACGCGTCGGCCGAAGCGGCAAGATCCATAGCCGGACACACGGCGGCGACGGCAAGAAACTCGGGCGGGCCATGTTTGCCCCATTCGCCCGCCAGCTTCAATACAAGATTGCCGCCCATGGAGAATCCGGCAAGCGCGAGACGGGAAACCTGGTCTCGCTCGATAACGTCTTTGGCAACGGCGGCCACGTCACGAGAGAGTCCGGAGTGATAGAGCGTCGGAGCTATACTCTCGGTGCCGCCGCAATTGCGCTGATTCATCCGCACAACATTCATTCCAGCAGTCAGGCCTTTGGCTGCGATCCCCAGCATGTATTGCGATTCGCTCGACCCCTCAAGACCATGCACCATTACGACCGTCAACGCATTCCGGCGATCAGCCTGCCAATGGCAATGACATAGAACTTTTATGCCCGGCTCGACCTCAACCAGGCGCTGCTCGGCGAGGGGCAACACCAGGCGCCGAGGCAGAAAGAAATTCGCCAGAGTCTGCAGATGTCCGCCGCGCAGGCCGCGCCGGGGCAGAAAACCGAAAACATCAGTTTGCGGAGTTCCCACCATTTGATTTTAAATGGAATGAGCGGTGGTTGCCGCCAAAGCGAGGAGTCCGGAAATGCCGATTTTCGAATATATCTGCCAGGGCTGCGATCACGAATTCGAAGCACTGGTGTACGGCAATGAAAAGCCTGAGTGTCCGAAATGCCATGGTAAGAAATTGAGCCCGCAACTGTCAGTGTTTGCCGTGTCTGCAAAAGCTTCCTCGGAATCCACGAGCGCGGGTGGAGGCTGTGGTTCATGCGGCGATCCGCGCGGCCCCGGAGCATGCTCGCTTCCCGATCTCGATTGAGGTTCGGCTTTCCCATTGGCCGGTCTCTCTAATTACATAGAGCGAAAAGAATCTCTGCGTAACCTCGGGCACCTCACGCTGGTGACCGGCGTAAGTTTCTTTGTTATCGATGTCAAGGTAGTATCACCGCAGTCTTTCTCGGAGGCAGCATGGATCGTCGTCGCAATCCTCGAGTTACGGCTTTGCTGCCGGTTCGGGTCTGGGGCATGGACGCGTACGCGCTGCCTTTCATGCAATCGGCCATGGTTCGAAATATCAGCAGCAATGGCGCTGTGATTCAGGGCCTGTCTCGCCTGGTTCGCCCCGGCGAAATTCTGGAAGTGCAGTTTGACGACGAAAAAGCTCAGTTCCGCGTCGTCTGGGCAGGTGAGTTCGGCTCCCGCCGAGAAGGTATCATCGGAATCGAACGGCTGAATTCCGAGCCTAATATCTGGGACTTGAATCTGTGCCACTGCAGTCAACTGGTGGCCGAGGGGTAAGAGTCAGACCTCCAACTTCAGATCTCAGATCTCAGAACTTCGAACTTTAAAATCAATTCCGGCTTCGTTTGCAGAACCCACCCTGCTTCCACTATCCTGCCCATTCCCGCCAGCCCTTTTCGTAGGGCCTATTCGAGGAAAGAACTATGCGGATTTGGCTACTGGTTTTGGCATTCGGTCTGATATTTGTGAGATCGGCGATTCCGCAGACTCAGAGTGCTCTTGCTCTCATGCCGGTGCCGGCCAGTGTTCAGATGGGAAGCGGGCAGCTTTTGGTGGATCCTTCGTTCTCCGTCGCCATCACCGGTCATACTGATGTGAGGCTGCAGCGGGCAGTGGATCGGTTCCTGGTCAATTTGCGCCGGCAAACCGGGATGCTTCCTCTGGATATGAAGGCGGCCGATTCCGCCAACGCGACCCTGGTGATTCGGAGCGGAAGCGGCGGCAAAGATATTCCGGAACTGGGCGAGGACGAATCCTACAAGCTGGACATCAGCAATTCCGGAGCGAAGCTGAGTGCTCCGACTACCCTCGGCGTCATGCACGGCCTGGAAACATTTCTCCAACTGGTCGAGATCAATGCCGAGGGTTTTTCAGTACCCGCGGTCGTGATCGAGGATAAACCACGCTTTCCCTGGCGGGGACTGATGATCGATGTAAGCCGCCATTTTATTCCTATCGATGTGCTCAAGCGCAATCTGGACGGCATGGCGACGGTCAAGCTCAACGTCTTTCACTGGCACTTGTCGGACAACCAGGGCTTTCGGGTCGAGAGCAAGAAGTCTCCGAAGCTTCATGAACTTGGATCAGATGGGCAGTACTACACGCAAGATGAGATTCGCGATTTGATCGGATACGCCGGCGACCGCGGCATTCGCGTGGTTCCCGAGTTTGATATGCCAGGACACACAACCGCATGGTTCCCCGGTTATCCCGAACTCGCCAGCGGTCCGGGGCCGTATTCGATCGAACGTCAATGGGGAATTTTCGATCCGGCGATCGATCCTACCCAGGAGCGAACTTATAAGTTTCTCGATGACCTCATCGGTGAGATGGCAAGGCTCTTTCCCGATCAGTTTTTTCACATCGGCGGAGATGAGGTGAATGGCAAGCAGTGGGACGCCAATCCGAAGATTCAGACCTTCATGCGCGCCCATGATCTGAAAAATAATCAAGACCTGCAAGCGGAATTCAATAAGCGGGTGCAGCAGATTGTGAGCAAGCATGGGAAGACCACAATTGGCTGGGATGAGGTCCTGCACCCCGATCTGCCGAAGAGTGTTGTCATCCAATCCTGGCGTGGGCAGGACTCGCTGGCAGCGGCGGCGAAACAGGGCTACCGCGGATTGCTTTCTTATGGCTACTATCTCGATCTGATTTGGCCCGCAGCGCGACATTACGCCGTCGATCCCATGAGCGGCGGCGCGGCAAACCTCACTCCTGAAGAAAGCGCGCGTATTCTCGGGGGCGAAGCCTGCATGTGGTCGGAGTACGTCTCTCCGGAAAATATCGATTCACGCATTTGGCCGCGAGCCGCTCCGATCGCGGAAAGATTATGGTCGCCGCAGAGCATTACGGATGTGAATTCGCTGTATCAGCGCCTGGATGAACTATCTCGCCGCCTCGACTGGCTCGGTCTGACCCACAACTCGAGTTATCCCCTCATGCTCCGCCGGATTGCCGGGACCGAAGATATATCAAGCCTTCGCGTGCTGGCGGATGTGGTGGAACCGGTGAAGGACTATACGCGCGAAGAAACGGCTATGGCTGTGCCTACGAGCGCCACCCCTTTGAATCGCCTGGTTGATGCCAGTCGGCCTGAAAGCGCGACTGCCCGGCATTTCGCCGATCTGGTAGATGCCTTCGTGGCCGGGAAGGCCGCGCCCGAGGCGAAGGCCGAGATCAGTGTTCTGTTGCGCCAATGGCGGGATAATCAGGCGAAACTCCAACCGCTGTTGGACAAATCTTTTTTATTGAAGGAAGTTGCGCCGCTGTCGCGCGATCTGTCAGCATTGGGCGCAACCGGCTTAAACGCCCTGGACTACCTCGACCGCGGAGAGCCGGCGCCGGATGCGTGGAAAGTGGAGCAACTGGCATTCATTGAGCAAGCCAAAACGCAAAAAGGCCAGTTGATAATCATGGTTGCGCCGTCAGTTCAGAAACTGGTTGAAGCGAGCGCACGGCTGGCGGCGCCTTCGCCTTCGAAATAGGAGTCACACACCATGAATCCCAGTAACAAAGCGGCTGCCCCCGATCTTTGGCCTGCCTTGCCGCTCGCAGCCTGGCGAGATACCTGCGAAACGCTTCACATGTGGACGCAGATTGTCGGTAAAGTGCGGCTGGCGCTGTGCGCGCCGGTGAATCATTGGTGGGAGGTACCGCTCTATGTGAGCGCGCGCGGGCTTACTACGTCTGCGATCCCTTATGACCGCGGCGTCTTTGAGGTGGAATTTGATTTTCTTCAACACCACCTGATCATTCAGACCAGTGAAGGCGCTCAGAAACTGATGGGGCTTGCGCCGCGCTCTGTGGCCGACTTTTATAAAGAATTCATGGCTCTGCTCGCCGGGTTAGGCATTTCGGTGAAAATCTGGCCTATGCCTGTCGAAATTCCCAACCCGATTGCCTTCAATGAGGATGTGCGGCATGCATCGTACGATCCCGAATATGTGTCCCGGTTTCACCGCATCCTGCTGCAGGCGGACACCATTTTCAAGGAATTTCGCAGTCACTTCATCGGCAAGAGCAGTCCGGTGCATTTCTTCTGGGGAAGCTTCGACCTGGCCGTGAGCCGATTTTCCGGACGCCGGGCGCCGCCGCGGGAGGGCGCGGATTCAATTACCCGCGAGGCCTATTCGCATGAAGTCATCAGTGGTGGATTCTGGCC